>NZ_JAUBVF010000065.1:0-35790 GCF_036705685.1 Microcoleus sp. AT3-A2 | reverse complement strand
TGCTTTCTATTATGCCATCAGCTTAGCCCGACAATTGTCTGAGTATTTATACTGACTGTAAAAGTGGGATGCTCCCCATCAGCGATCTTGACTCGCAATGCGATCGGGTTGGCAATCACACGTTCTAAATAAGCTGCATAAGCTTCTCCTTCTATTTTGGTAATCGCCGCGATCGCCGAGACTAGAACTTCTGGAAAACCTTCGCTTCTAAGTTGCTCAAGTGTAAGTTCTGAATCTTCGACAGCATCGTGTAGAACCGCTACAATTTTCTGGTCTAGAGAATTTACATTTTCCATCACAAATAGGGGATGATCGAGATAGGGATTGCCTGCCTTATCAACCTGCCCATCATGAGCTTTGGCGGCGATCGCGATCGCTCGTTGTAGTAATAATTCGTAATCGGAATTCGTATTTGACAACATCGTAAAGAAGTTCTCTATTAAAGTTTCAGTCTCATCGCGGGGAAAAGGTAGTGTGGGAATTTTTATTTTAAATATTCCTGCAACAATTTCCAAGCCATTTGAGTACCTTCCCCTGCGTTGACTTTCTCGAAATCTACATCTTTTCTCAAAACTACAAAACCCACACCTTCTTTGATTTCTATTTTTTCAAAATTGCTAACTTTTGCCAAAAATAGGTGATTGTTTTGGATAAATTTTGGATTATTGTTTGTCGTGTAAATAAAAGTTGTGACAAATGCAAGGTTGCAATCGCTTTTTAGGCTAGTTTCTTCTTCCAATTCTCGCACGGCTGCTTGCTGTGGACTTTCTCCAATGTCCACGCCACCACCAAAAGTAGAAAGCATTCCTTGGCTTGCAATACCTGGAATATTATCTCGCAGTTGTGCGACTATCTGACCGTTGGGGAGCATGAGAAAAATCCGAACTATTGACTGAGGAATATTCATCTTGTCGAGGGAATAACAAAACTCAAAAAAGTTGCTTTATAGTTTTCTAATTTGAATCCAAATTTTCTTAATCCAATTGTACACCGCAGCATACAAAGTACACAAATTTTTGACAAAACTTTTCCAAATAGATTTTTCTTTGACCTCGGAAATCGAGGAGATTTCCAGGGGCAGCGGCGGCATCCCGACTACTTCATACAGCGGATATTCGCCACTTTTCCCCGGAATTGGCACTGATACACGCCGATCGACGATCGCCAATTCCTTAACTTCCTGATAAGTCTCCTCGGAAATAAGTAAACTGGTTCCTACTTGCTTATTAGCCGCCTCGATCCGGCTGGCCAAATTCACCGCATCCCCGATCGCCGTAACTGTCTGACTCTTCGATGCCCCCAAATTCCCAACAACCACCCAGCCGCAGTGAATGCCAATCCCAATCCGCAAGCGGTGACGGTATAAAGTCTCAAAATAGGGATTGAGTTTCTCTAGTTCCTCCAGCATCTCCACCCCAGCCCTCACCGCTTGTTCCGCCGCCTTGTCGGGATTTTCCAACCCAAACAGCGCCATAAAACCATCTCCCATGTAATTATTAATCATCCCGCCATTGCGGTTTATCACATAACCCATTTTTTGGAAATAGCGATTTAAAACATAAATTACATCGTAGGGCAACAGGGATTCTGCAAATGCAGTAAACCCTCGAATATCGGCAAACAAAATTGCAATTTTCTTCTCTTGACCCACAGGAGCAGAAATCAACTTTCCCGACATTTCGTCGTTAAATGATTCCAAGTCTTCAGAATCGATCGCCAATCGGCGCAAAATCACCTTGCCGCCCGCAACCTGTGTCTGACAAGCTAGCCTAATTTCCGGCTCTAAACGCAATTTTTTTGCGAGTTCCTCTTCCGGCAAAGTGCGGGGAGAACAAAATTCTAAACCTTCGACAACTAATACCCGGCAAGTCGAACATCGGGCGCTACCACCGCAGATGTGGGTGTGGGGAATGTCGGCACGCAGGGAAGCTTCGAGAATTATATCGTCGTCGTCTATCTCGATCGTGCGATCGTCCGGCAGATAGTGAATCTGTGGCATATGTGGCGCGTCTAGCTAATTAGCGAGGAATCTCGCGGACATCTGTTATTGCAGCGAACCTGTATGCAAACCCGGTTTCTGGGCATTTTTTCTGTATCCCTGATTCCTTAACTATAAGTCGCGATCGGCATTTGCTTCTCGTTTCGTCACCTCAACCGCCAAACTGACACCAATTTAAAAAAAAATGCAACTCTAGGCAAGAGTCCCACTCTTAGCTGATCATTCATTTTCAATTCTCATATCTAAAATGGTATAACTGAGCACTAAAGTTTTCCTCTCACCATGAAAATACCCCAATTCAAGCTGTAGAGTTAATCTAAAATCTAAAATCTAAAATCTAAAATGGGATGACATAATTCTTAATAAAATTAATATCGCCCAAACCCCGATAAATCCGTTATCAAATCCCCCTCAACCGCCATAGCTTTTTATGATTTTGGGGATTTTTGGTAGGCAAACCTTACTTGGCAATAGTTTCAGCTTTTTTGCTCTCTAACAACCAGCTAATGTCCGTGAGATAGAATAGCAGCATCTTTAAAACCAGTATAACCATGAGTTCATCAACAGCCCTACAAAACATCGAAAACCACATTCCCATCGTCGGAAATATCCATACCAAAAGTCCGATCGCCTACGGAGCAACTCGCCTCGCAGCCAGTGCAGTTAACACGCTGCACATGGCAGTAGCAGAGTCTTACATCAACGGCTTAGAAGTACCGGATTCTGTATTGCGATCGCTTTTTGATACCTGTATGCCGGTCTTTTTTAAGCATTTCCCCTCCCTGCTTGCACCCTACGAATGGGTACTAACAGAAACAGACCATACAGCCGAAGGGCCGGGGGATTTAATGAAAATTCAGTACGACTTACCTCAAGCAATGCTGAATCCGATGTTAGGCGACGGAAAACTCATTTATCCTAAGTACAGCATGGGGCTGTGGGAAAAAGGAGCCGCCAACCTTGAACAATCGCAAAT
This sequence comes from Microcoleus sp. AT3-A2, assembly GCF_036705685.1. Classification (NCBI taxonomy): domain Bacteria; kingdom Bacillati; phylum Cyanobacteriota; class Cyanophyceae; order Oscillatoriales; family Microcoleaceae; genus Microcoleus; species Microcoleus sp. AT3-A2. The sequence goes on along the minus strand of NZ_JAUBVF010000065.1, from coordinate 32,815 downwards.
GCAGATGATTGATGATGTGATTGAAAAGCTAGAGATTCAGGATGGCGATCGCATTTTAGACTTTGGTTGCGGTTGGGGTTGCGTTCCCAATTACATTCTTTCCAAATTCCCCAATGTCCAGTTTACTGGCATTAACCTCAGCCACAACCAATGCGAGTATATGCGTCAGAAGATGCAAGACCCCGAAAGCTACCTTAGTTCAGGTCGATTTACCCTATATGAAGGCGATTTGAACGACGCCAACTTCGAGACAAAATTTGACAAAATTCTCTCCATCGGAGTTTTTGAGCATATAGGCAACTTAACGAAGGGTTTCCAACAGCTTGCCTCTTTCCTGAAGGATAACGGCAAAGTTTTCATTCACATTATTACAGTCCGCATTCCCAACAATATATCCAGCGTTTTCACGCACAAATACATTTTCCCCCACGGCCGTTACTGGAAATACGATGCAGTTACCAGCCACAACAAAGACCTCAAAACAATTCAAAGATGGTATCTCAACGGATACAATTACTCCACAACCTTTGCTAACTGGCTGAAAAACTTTGACAATTCTCAGGCAATAGTCAAAGATTTAGACTACGGCATCGACTATGCCAAATTTCGGCGAATCTGGCGGTTTTACTTAATTTGGTTTGTGGCTAATTTCGCGAGTTGCGACGGCGAATACAACGGCAATGGCCAATATTTAATGGTTCGTGCCTAACCGCTAATCAGTAGACCAAGCTCAAAAAACCGAACACCCCGAGCCCCGACTTCTTTGAGAAGTCGGGGTTCTTGAGTGCGACCTACTTATCGGGAGTATGAAACTTTTATACGTCGATTTAGGGCGATCGAGAAGTGTTGCCTTCTTTTGAGGAATTTTTCTGAGTTTAAAAAAATCCGGAACAAGATTATTGCTCGGTGAATAAGATCTATATCAAGCGTGAGCCTGCATAATAGTTTTTAAATTCCCTCCTCGATCGGTAGTGATGATGTGCAATATTTTACTACAAAAAGAGAGTTGATTTATACAATGGTAGACAATATGAAACCTTCTCTTCCTCAAGACGACCCGAACCAAGAACAGCGCAAAGATTCCTTGAATCGTCAGCAACAAGCTTATCAGTTTGACTATGAGAGTTTATCACCTTTGGCATTATTGAAAGATGTGCCCGCAGTCGAGAACTTTTCGAGCAAGTATCTTGCAGAACGGATATTAGCAACATCGGAACTTCCGGCAAATATGCTGGCAGCCGATTCGAGAACTTTTCTCGATCCTCTCGACGAACTCCAAGACTATGAAGACTTTTTTACTTGGCTACCGCTACCTGGAGTTGCCAAAATTTACCAAACCGATCGCTCTTTTGCAGAACAGCGCCTGTCTGGAGCAAATCCGATGGTGCTTCGCCTCTTAGATGCCAGCGATCCTCGGGCAGAAACACTCAGGGGTCTTTCCAGTTTGCACCCATTATTCGATCTGCAGCAAGAGTTGCAGCAAAAAAACATTTACATTGCCGATTACACAGGTACTGACGAACACTATCGCGCCCCTGCTCTCGTTGGAGGCGGAACCTATGAAAAAGGCAGAAAATACTTGCCCAAACCACGGGCTTTTTTCGCTTGGCGGTGGACTGGAGTCCGCGATCGCGGTGAAATGACACCTATTGCAATTCAACTCGATCCGACGCCCGGTAGCCATGTCTATACCCCATTCGATCCTCCTGTCGATTGGCTGTTTGCGAAACTCTGTGTACAAGTAGCAGATGCCAATCACCATGAAATGAACTCGCATTTAGGTCGAACTCATCTGGTGATGGAACCAATTGCGATCGTCACCGCCCGACAGTTGGCTAAAAATCACCCGCTTAGCCTGCTGCTGAAACCGCACTTTCGCTTTATGTTGACCAACAACGATCTGGCTCGTTCTCGATTGATCAATCCCGGCGGGCCTGTTGAGGAATTGCTAGGTGGTACCTTGGCTGAGTCAATGGAACTGACTAGAGAGGCGTGCAGTACATGGAGTCTCGATCAATTTGCCTTACCCGCTGAACTGAAAAATCGGGGAATGGATGACCCCAATCAACTGCCTCACTATCCTTACCGAGATGATGGATTGTTGCTTTGGGATGCGATTGAAACCTTTGTATCGGGCTATCTTAAATTCTTTTACCCGACGAATCAGGCGATCGTACAAGATGTGGAACTGCAAACCTGGGCTCAAGAATTAGCGTCTGATAACGGCGGTAAAGTCAAAGGAATGCCAGACCACATCGACACCGTTGAACAATTAATTGCAATTGTCACAACTGTAATTTTTACCTGTGGCCCGCAGCATTCAGCCGTCAATTTTCCTCAGTATGAATACATGAGTTTTGCAGCTAATATGCCTTTGGCCGCCTACCGGGACATTCCTAGGATTACCGCTTCCGGTAATCTAGAATTGATTACGGAAAAGGACATTTTACGGTTACTTCCTCCGTACAAACGAGCGGCCAATCAACTGCAAATTCTGTTTATTTTGACAGCTTATCGATATGACCGTTTGGGTTACTACGATAAATCTTTCCGAGAACTCTACCGGATGAGCTTCGACGAAGTTTTTGCGGGAACCCCGATACAACTTTTAGCCAGACAGTTCCAGCAAAATTTGAATCTGGCAGAACACGAGATTGATGCCAACAATCAAAAACGAGTCATCCCTTATTTTGCTCTCAAGCCTTCGTTGGTGCTAAATAGCATCAGTATGTAGGAGTGTATTTTTGGATAGTAGGGGTTGCGCGAGACACCCAACCCCTACTCCCCAAAAGAAAATTTATTGTTTGTGGAACAGGCCGGAAAGCCTGTTCTTAAGCATGGTTCAAGATGTGGCTGCCATGCGAATTCTCAGCTTTTGTAGTCTTCAGCGATCGAGCAATTTACAGACATTGTTCCAGAGGAATCAGTGAAGGTAACTTCATCTTGATAATGCCGGGGTGTTTCCACCAGCAACCGCCAAGCGTCGCCAGCATCGATTAAATTCATGCGATCGGGATAGTGAATTTGCAACAACTCTTGCACCATCGGATAATAGTTTGAGTTGATGCTGGGGAAAATATGATGCTCTGTGTGGTAAGAGAAATTCAAGTGCAGCAGGTCAAATATTTTAGGAACCCGCACAGAAGCACTGTTGATCAGCGGGTCATTAATGGCGGTCATCCGGCAACCCATATGATTGGTATAGATGTAAAACATTGCGCCTGCATGACCAATTGCGATCGGCAAAAAGTACGCAAGAGCGATTTTGAGCGGATGAAAATTTAGGTAGAATAAAATGCTCGCATGAATTCCTAAAATTCCCAGACATTCAAATGCGATTGTCAATCTATCTTGAGGACTAACTGTAAAGGCCGCCGGTACGTAATCAACAGATTTATCGTTAAATAACAGCACCGAGGTGAGATTGCGGAAATTATGCACTAACCACGAACCCGCCATCCCTACAATTAACCACACCGGATTGACTTCCACCGACGGTACAAACAGATTTTGAATCCATTTTCCCCAAGTATCTGGTTGCTGGTACAGATAGTTGCGATCGGGATCGGCCACAGAATTCGTGTTATTGTGATGTACGAGGTTGTGCAGGGATTTCCACTGTGTAGGTGGCATAAACAGCATACTTAGTCCCAAAAAGGCGATCGGATAAGTCAGGCGAGACTTTTTCTGAACGCTGCCGTGCATCAAATCGTGGGAGCTAAATAGCAAAACTATGATACTATTACCCATGATGACGGCTAAAGGTAAGTAAAGCCATAAAAGGTAGACAGGCCAGCGATCGAGATTAGCAGCAATTCCCCATCCTAACAATAATATCCCGATATTTATCAGCAGTATCCCTAACTTGCTGGAATTCGCTTCAAAGGCCTCTGATGGCAGCAGCGGACGCAATTTTTTAACATATACCGAGTGGTGAATTAGCGTTTCTTTGCCTAAAGTCGGCGTTGCAGTCTTGTCTACAGTATTGAGTGATTTTTCGGATTTCATGTGATCGCTAAGAGTATTTTCATGTGACTTAATAAGTTTCTAAATTTAATTAGATCCCGTACCCGATTTGAGATTGAACCCACACATAAATCCGGCGGCTTATTGTTAGGATGCGGAGATTTTATCGTCGGTCTCCACTGCGGCTATCCGGGAGCTTGTGATCAAATTCCTTTAGATCAAGGCTGCCTGATTTTTGTACCAAGATATTATTGTATCCTATAAAATAATTTTGGAACACCTCTTAAAGGCTTACCTATCGATAATAGTCTCCCACTTTTCAGTTGGGTTTAATCTCAATAACCAATCCTAAATAATCTATAAAATTAAAAAAGTCCGTTTCCCTGAACAATTTCTTTAATTGTCGTCAGTGTATCTAACCCGATCAATCCCCGGCGATAACCTTTTTGGTTGGACATTCCCAAAAATATCGCATCTCCCCGATTTTGATAGCGCCAAAACCGAGGTGAGGCATTAATAAAAGTTGAGGCGCTGTTAACATCCAGAGCAAATTGGCGACTTTCTAAGTAAGATTCAGTGGCAATGCAGTCAGCGTGACCGCTGCTGTAGCGGTTGATCCAGCCGATCGCAATCTCTAAACTATCGACAACTTTAAACGCGATGGTTTTGTTTAAATACGGTTGAGTCCACTCGTATGGTTCCGCCAGCTTCAACTCTGGGAAATCTGCAACAAGATCCGCATCAGCGCTAATTTGAAAGCCTTTTTCTTTTAAACTGTTCCACAGCCTGACTAAGGAAGAAGGCTTTTGGTTGCGATCGATCAGCACTTTCTCGATCGCATTAACAGGATCGGGCACGCTTTGATGGCTGTCCAAAATCATCCACCTTGCCATCTCCAAACTACCAGTCGGCGACCAATAAAGGTAACAATTTCCCATTGCCGACCTCAAAACTGGTGCTGTGCACAGCCTTACCACCTGCTGCACCAAACTTGGTCTACCGTAGGGAATAATTAAATTGAGATATTGGTCTTGAGTGACCAATTCTCGGATCGAAGCGCCCCGATCCGGCGGCAGTACCTGCAAACATCCCGATGGCAAACCGACCTCATCGATCGCCGACACCAAAGCTTCCCCAATTACAGCATTAGTTTGCCAGCTTTCGCTGCCGCCTTTAAGAATCAAACTGTTAGCGCTTTTGAGAGACAAACCCGCGGCGATCGCCCCCAACTCTGGAAACGCCTCGTAAATTAGAGCGATCGCCCCCAGTGGTAGCGACTGACAGTAAACCTGACACCGATCGACCTGATAAGAAGCATTGATCACCCGCCCGATCGGATCTGGCATTTCCCCCAACCGTTCCAGAATTTGCACAGTTGTCTTGATCCGTTCCGGCGTCAGCTTCAGCCACTCCACAATCAATTCGGGAATCGCCATGTCCCGACTCGCTTCTAGATCCAGAGTATTTGCTTCTAAAATATCATTTTGCCGACGTTTCAGCGAGCCCGCCATCGCCTGCAAAGCTGCCGCGCGATCAGCACTCTTTGTCGTAGCCAACTCCAAAGAAGCTTGATAAGCGCGACGCGCAACATTTGCGGCATCTGATGAATGGGTAAAATCCTCTATTATCATCTAGCTAACGCCTATAAGCCAGCCATACCATCAGCGCCGGCAGCATTGCTAGCAGCACGGCGACCATTGCCCACAGAATAATATTCGGGCCCGGCGAGTGCAACGCCAAGGGCAACCAAATCACTAGCGGCACCAATATCATACCCAAAGCCAGTGGCAAGTAATGAGCCTTCAAACCCGGATGCGCTCTGTTCCACTGGTGGCCCGTCCACCGCCAAGCCTGCTTGTAAGGATAGTTCGTTGATAGTTGCTCGATCACGTCTCCACTTTCGTCCAATACAAATATTTGTTGACAGCGGTTGCAGCCAAAGGCTTCTGTCAACGTTATGGGAACTAGACGACCCCGCCGTCGGCAAGGACAGGGGTACTCATCGTTTAAGTCAATCTTGGGAGCTTTTTGAGATGGCACTAGCGATCAGATAAAAAAAGCGTTTTTACAAAAATAATCGTTAACATATCCACTTAATCAAACTTGTCAATTCTGCCAAAGCGAGGCTTTCAACTGCCTGTTCCGAGATCTCGCCCGATCGGCAATTTTGACTTGCAAGTTCTGCATTCAATCTTACCACTAACTTAGGTATTTTCAACCATCCTTCATTAGGAGGATACCGAAAACTTTCTTGATCTACTTTCCGGTTTTCTTGATTTTTTTATCTTCTAAAGCGGGTGACGCGATTCGAACGCGCGACATTCACCTTGGCAAGGTGACGCTCTACCACTGAGCTACACCCGCATTTCCTGCGGTATTAACAATATTGTCTCAATTCTCAAAATTTGTCAAGTCTTTTTAGTAAGTTTTTTTCACAAACCCAGTAAACCCCCCCCAAACCCACTCCCCACCTGCAATTTCAGCAGCCAGATCATTAACCAAATCAGTAATTGCCGTGAAAATTGACCGCCATCGGCTGACTACAAAGCTACAATCAAGCTGGAATTGTGGGAGAACACTGTCATGTCAGATTTAAATCGCGGAATCATGAAGTTCAAGGGAGCTGACAGTCCTATAGTGATCGCCATTTCGGCGATTGTCATTGCCGGCGGAATCGGCTTCTTGATCTGGTGGGCGCTGCAATCAGCCTACACCTTCAGCTAACAGACGACTCAAACGTAAAACTTATAAGGCATTGCTCAGAAGGCAGAATTTAAGAAAAATTCTGTCTTTTGCATTTTTTTGCCCTTAGTCTTGAATTTATTGCCCAGGAATGCGGATCGATTGCTGACGATCGAATGATTGCCATAAATCACCCGATCGGGCGAGTCGCTAGCATGAGCCGAGATGACTCCCCGATCAACTACTTTTGTAGTACACTTGTAAACACGGCGCGCCGAGAGCGCAGTTTTAAATGCAAGTGTTTGCAAGGGTTGTATCTCAACAAGAATTTATGGCAAGCTTTCAGGACATCTTCAAATACTACAGTCGCTACTGGAAAATATCACTTTACAGCATAGGCGCATCCAGCGTTTTAGCACTAGCCGATTTGCTTGTTCCTTACGCGATCGGTCAAATATTAAACGTATTGTCGGGTCAACCTACAGATACAGTAACCCAAAAACTGATAACAGCGATCGCCTCTGTTACCCAGCAGTCACCCAACAAAATATTATCGCTATCCGTCTTGCTCGGCATAATTTTTCTGGTAACAGTAGCCAAAGCACCGATCCAACCTTGGGTAGCAAATTGGTTCCACTGGGCGATACCATTGAGGGCAAGGCGCGATCGAATGAGAAGTGCGATCGGCAAAATCCTCACCTTACCCCTAGAATTCTACGATGAAAACAACGCTGGACGGATTGCCAGCCGCATCGCCAAAGGCATCGCCAACCATACTTGGACTTATCCAGAAATTGCCGGCGAATTCATCCCCGAAGTCGTCCGCTTAATCGGCATTTTTGCCGTTATCTGCTTAATTGAGTGGCGGATTGGCTTATTAATTTTGGTTTCATTCCTATTTATCCTCAGTTTCACTCTCAAAGGCCTGCAAGGGGTGACTGCGCGGGAAGAAATTCTGGATGAATACATCGAAGATACCGAAAGCCGCAACTCGGAAATTATCACCAACATCAAAACAGTCAAAGCTTTTGCGACAGAAAGTGATGAACTCAAGAGGCAAACCACCAGACTCGATCGCGAATTAAAAGTCGTGATCAACCGCATTCACAAAGGATACGTCACCTTGGGGACATACCAGCAGACGATCGTCCAGTTGTGTTTATTTTCAGTTCTTGGTTTTAGCCTAGCAGCCACGGTTGCAGGCAAAATTTCCCTCGGATATTTTGTTACCGTCTACACCCTGGCAAGCATGGCCTATTCCCAACTGCGTCCGATTAGCATTATCGCCGAATTATTGGCGCGGCGCTATTCTTCAATGATCCGGTTCCACGAGTTTATGCAAACGCCAGACGGTGTTGATGCGGTTAATTTAGCAGAAAATGCTCGATCGGCGTCGCCTTATAAATTTACCGGCAAAGTTGAGATCAGCGGTCTGACATTCGGGTACGACAGCCAAAAACCCGTTTTGCAAGATGTGAATTTATTGATTCATCCCCGTCAGACTGTAGCATTAGTCGGGCGATCGGGTTCCGGGAAATCGACTTTAGTTAAACTTCTGTTTCGCTACTTTGAACCAAACTCCGGCCGCATTCTGATCGACGGCGAAGACATTCGCAGCTTAGACGTGACTCGCTACCGCCAGCGTTTAGCCATTGTCCACCAAGAAGTAGACGTTTTTAACGGTACTTTGCTGGAAAATTTGACTTACGGAAACAGAAATGCAACTTTCGAGCAAGTTGAGGATGCTTGTCGCATCGCCAAAGTAGACGATTTTGTGCGGCTGTTGCCCCAAGGTTACTATACCGTGGTCGGGGAGAGAGGAATGCGGTTGTCCGGCGGTCAGCGGCAGCGATTGGGGATTGCGAGGGCGCTGTTGGTGGAGCCGGATGTGTTAATTTTTGATGAGGCTACTTCTAGTTTGGACTATGAGTCGGAGCGATCGATCCAGATAGCCATGCGAAATATCCTCGGTACGCGCACCACCATAATTATTGCCCACAGACTGAGTACAATTCGCGAAGCCGATGCGATCGTCGTACTCGACGGCGGTAGAATCGTCGAAGTTGGCAGCCACGAAGAACTTTTGAGTCAACAAGGTATTTATCGTCGCCTGCACTCCCTGCAAGAAACCGGGGAATTAGTGAATTAGGGATTTCCTCTTAGTCTAGACTTAGGGTGCTCCGGGCGGGCACCCAGCCTAGACTTAGGAATGCACACCTTAAACAGTGTTCAATTTTCCCGTCAGCCGCTAACTCACTTATGTGTTCTCACATTAATGATTAGAGTTTTAAATATAATGTTGCAAATAAAGATTCTGGTGCTAGGATATATAACTGTGATGGAAATGGGTCGATGCCCGAGCGGTTAATGGGGGCGGACTGTAAATCCGCTGGCTACGCCTACGCTAGTTCAAATCTAGCTCGGCCCACCTCAATTTAATAAAAAGTTAAAATTTAAGAATTAAAAATTAATTTTTTAATTGGAGGTTCTTAATTTTTTATGCCCGTGTAACTCAGTGGTAGAGTACCTCCTTGGTAAGGAGGAAGTCACGAGTTCAAATCTCGTCACGGGCTTCCTAATTCATAGTATATCAACCAAGGTTTTCGCGCTCATCGCACAGCAAGAAGGTTTGTTTTCCCCTCAACTTTCGTGCTGATGGTTTTCTAATATTTCCAAAACGACTTCCATATCTGCCAAGTTTGCCCCGGACTTTTTGCGTCTGGTCTTCAACTGGTTGAGCAAGTCGGCTGGCTCTGGAAATTCTGCGACTCCCCACAAGAAAACTTATTCTTTGTGGAACAGGCATCTTGCCTGTTCTTGAGAATGGTGAAACATCTCAGTTCCAACCGACTTTAGCTATGAGACTGGGGTTTCACCCCCGGCTGACACTGCCACAAACTGATCACAATATTGTACCCGTATCGAAATCCCGGACTTCTTCAATAAATCGGTAATCTAATCATCCTCATCCAATCCCAGTGGCACAAAATATTGACTGTAAACCACACTATTCGGCTCCCAAAGCGGCCGCCAATAAACATTTTGCATCACCGCTTTCTCCCCATCACCCTCAGCAGGCCACTGAAAACTGACGATCGCAATATTGCTATATCCCACAATCTCATCACCCTCTTGCAGCCAGCGATTGCGCCACAACAGCGATATAAAATTCCACAACCTATGCAGGAATGACAATTGTTTATTTTTATGCGTTCTATCTGACGCAGTTCCCTTTTCTAGCAGCAAAAACACCCGAGCTCTTTGCCGTTTAATCCAGTCAATCCGATAGCCCCAATCAGGCAGAGATTGTCTATTTCTGACAGCAGCCGCCAGAGCCTTCTTTTTGCCACCCCTGGAAATCTTCATTAATTCCAGCGGCTCATTCCATCCCAAACATTCGTGCGATCGCTCAGGAAGCAGCGACTTAATCTTAGTATGAATTAAATGCGTTTTCCACTCCTCATTGATAAAAGCACTAGCCGTCAACTGCGCCAGCACAGAATATTGACAATTTGACCGATAATTCTCCCTCGTCAAAGGCTCAATATTTGATCGAGAATCGCCAAAATGACAATCAGACCAATAACTCAGCCGCACAGCAGCAGCATAGTGAATATCGCCGCTCAACACAATCACCCGATCGCGCTGCTTAAAAAACTCCGACAACAGCTTCACAAAAGCCAACTCGTGAAAATTCCACGCATCCCCCGCATCGCTATTAAAAACTTTCCCCTGTTCCACCTCCCGTTTTTGCACCGCATCAATAATCCACAAACCCACCAAATTTGTTGGTACAACTACCAGCGTCGCCTCAATCTCAAACTCCCCTGTTTTATTCAGCAAATCAGTCTCCTTCAAAGGTTTCTGAATTTGCTCTTCAAAACCTTTGTGAGTCAAAAGCATCGGCGGATCGATCGCGCTTTTCACCGGATACCCCCGCCAGTTCCGCGTATCCAGCACAATCACCTCGTGCTTAAAACTTCTCACAATAAAATGCCAATTCAAAACCTCATTTACACCCTCGTCATCTCGATCCAAAATAAAAACATCTTCATCTAATTTCAACTTAGGCAAATGAGTTTTCGGATCGAGTTTTGGAATTCCCAAATACGAAGCCGCCTCCTCCCAAGCAGAAACATCAGTCCCCGCCGAAGCCGACCATTTTTCAGCCGCCTTTAATAATTTATCTCCCGGTTTTTCGCGATCGAACTGTGCGGGCGTATTTCCCCAAGCCTGAAACACAGCGTAAGCCAGCAAAGCATTCTGCACCACCCGCCGGCCCAGTGGCTTTCCCAGCACCCGGTAACACCACTCTCGATTCAAATAAAAATCGTCGCTAACATCATGGTCATCGCAAATCATATAAGTAGGAATATTCGCTAGCGCCCTCCTCACTCTCCACAAATTGCGAGCAAAACCGTCAAGTTCAACAACTTCTCTATCCCAGACTTTTGCCTGCTTAGAATTTGGGCAAATATCCTTACCCTTCGGAAAACTCGTGCACCAGAGTACCGGCGACCAAACTAACAAATACATCGCATAATATTCGCCCAAGCTAAACAAGTGACTTTTAGCATTGTTGGGTTTATTCACCAACATCGCCGTAAAGCCGCCACAATCTCTGGCAATATCGCTGCGAGTCCCCGGCTGTAACTGAATTGGTTTTTTGGACTCATACTCAGTATCAGACGGTTTCTGAATTGGCGACTCTCTAAAAATTTCCCTCTCTTCGCCAACTGCATTTTCGTTTTGCGAATTTTTAGGTATACTGATACACAAATTCTTTTTTATTTGGGCATCATCCATCAGGGGCAGACTTTCTTCCCAGCCCAACAGGGTATCGCCAGCATCCGTCAAAGCCCACAGCATCGCATCGGCCACGTCGTCGCCGTAAATTTGGTCGCCGGTTAAAAACAGTTGGTGGGGCCTGCTATTTGCCGTACCTGCAAACTGTTCGATCGAATTATCCAAGATTGGCAGCGCATCTCTGCCGTCTCCGTGGGGCTTGCGGCAAGAACCATGAACGATACGCAAATAGTTTAAATCCTGCGGCGGCAAGGCAAAAGTGGGCAACTGGTGAGCGAAATAACTAATCGTCTCCGGCCCCAAAGCCGATAAATCAGGGGCGGCAGGCCACAGGCAAGAAATGAGATTTTCTGTCTCATTTACTGGGACTGCACCCCCGACGTTCGACTCGCTACTCCCAGTAAACTTGATGTCATAAGCATAAATTTCCCCAGATGTCAAGACATTACTGTTAATTGGTTTAGCAGTCACCGCGACTACGTGCAGGTATTTGCCGAGCTGCACGGTAGAGTTCGCACCTTGGAGCAAGGGCCGATCGACAATTTCGCCGGTTCCGCCTTCTGTCGAATAAACCTTGAGTTCGACTTGGCGGGGTGCTTTCAGAGCCAGCCAAACTGTCACGACCTGAGTTTCAGTCCGGCGCAAAATCGGGCCCGCAAGGATAAGTGGCAAATGATGAATTCGATGACTTAATGGCGTCCACGACATAGGATTTAAAAAATAAAAATTAAATAAGAGTGTTCTAGCAATCAGATTTTAGGCGATCAAGCATCTGTCACTCGCTTAATTAATGCTAAGTCTGCCAACCCAAGTCTCCAAAATTGTAACAACTCATTAAGTAAAATTAATAATCATGCTACAAGAAGAACAATTACAACATTTCCGAGATTCAGCCCCGCACTTGTCGGTAATTACATCATCAGAACCCGCTGGACGCCCCAACAGCAGGCCTCTCTACTCGTCACCTTTAGATCGGGCGATCGACCGCCACCCCCTCACCGTGGCTCCAGAAACCCCGATCGCCCAGGTGTTGGCTCTCATGAACCCGATGCGCGTCTCCTGTCACCTTTGTGGCGAAAAACAAAACGCTGTTGCTAGCGCAGCCAAGCGCAGTTGCGTCTTAGTCGTCGAAGATAATCGCCCGATCGGCATTTTTACAGAACGGGATATCGTCAAGCTAACTACCGTAGCAGCTTGTACAGTCGGACTGACAATTGCTGATGTAATGACTCGATCGCCCATTACCCTCAAACAATCCGAGTCTCAAGATATTTTCACAGCTATGTTCACGTTGCGCCAGCACCAGATCCGGCATTTGCCCGTAGTGGACGAGGACGAGCGACTTCTCGGCATCATCACCCGCGAAGCCATTCACGAAGCCCTGCAACCAATTAACTTGCTAACCAATTTGCGCTGTGCAGCAGATGTCATGACGCACCAAGTCATTTCGGCCCCAACAACTGCCTCAGCCCTCGATTTAGCACAGCTCATGGTCAAGCATCGAGTTAGTTCCGTCGTCATTGTCCAAGAGCCAACTCAGCATCCCGATCGGGCGATCGCACCAACACAAAATTATCAAATTCCGATCGGCATTGTCACCGAGCGCGACATCGTGCAGTTTCACGCCCTCGAACTCAACCTCTCGGAAATCCCAGCAGCAAGGGCCATGAGTGCGCCTTTATTTTGCATATCTCCCGTCGATTCCCTCTGGAGTGTCCACCAGTCCATGCAGCGCCACTGCGTCCGCCGTTTGGTAGTAGTTGGCAGCCAGGGAGAACTTTTGGGTGTTGTTTCTCAGACAAATTTGCCGCAAGTTTTTAACCAATCTGAAATGTATGGGACGATCGAGCTGTTACAACAAGCAGTGGACGATCGAGCCACCCAATTGCAGAAAGCCAACGAACTTTTGCAGCAAGAAATTTTAGAGCGGCAGCGGGCCCAAGAAGCCCTGCGCCAAGCTCACGACGACTTAAAAAAACAAGTTGAAGAACGCACCGCTCAACTTTTAGAATCAAATGAATTGTTGAGACGGGATATTATCAAGCGCCAGAGAGTCGAAGAAGTCCTGCGGCGAAAGCAAACTTGCTTGAAAAATCAAGCGCAGCAATTAGAGGAAACTGTGCGAAAGTTGCAGCAAACTCAAACTCAATTAGTGCAAACCGAAAAAATGTCTTCTTTGGGACAAATGATTGCCGGTATCGCTCACGAAATTAACAATCCTGTTAATTTTATCTACGGCAACCTTTCCCACGCCAGCCACTACATCAAAGAATTGATCCAACTTTTGGAACTTTACCAGCAGCACTATCCCGAACCAGTCTCGGAAATTCGGGAAGCAGCAGCAGAGATGGAAGTCGATTTTTTGGTAGAAGACTTATCTAAGCTAGTGTCTTCTATGCAAGTAGGAACCGAGCGCATCCGCCAAATAGTTGTGTCGATGCGTAATTTTTCGCGATCGGATCAATCTAACATCAAGCTCGTTGACATTCACGAGGGACTCGACAGCACTTTGTTGATTTTGCAGCACCGGCTCAAAGCTCACGGCGGACATCCACCTATCCACATTATTAAAGAATACGGTAATTTGCCCCCGATCGAGTGCTGTGCCGGTCAGATCAATCAGGTGTTCATGAATATTATCGGCAATGCTATTGATGCTTTGGATGAAGAAATCCAGAAAGGGGAATGGGCCAAGAGAGATGCGAAAAATTCATCCCCGTCAAATCCTAGTTCTCCATTGACTCTTCCCACTATTACAATTCGTACTGAAGTTGTTGGTGGCGATTTTGTCGCAATCCGCATTTCCGACAACGGGCGGGGCATACCGGAGGAGATTCGCCGCCAATTATTTGACCCGTTTTTTACTACCAAACCAGTTGGCAAGGGCACTGGGTTGGGACTGTCGATTTCTTACCATTTAGTTGTCGAACAGCACGGGGGGCGGCTAGACTGCGTTTCGGAAGCTGGACGTGGTACTGAATTTGCGATCGAGATTCCGATCGTGAGTTCTCATTAGTCAGCAGCCATACGATTTGAGATTTTAGATTTTCGATTGAAGAATTGGAAATGACTGAGGAAGCTCGTGGTTTGGATCACGGGCCTACAGTTGCATCCTTTTTTTCAACTGGTATCAGAGGATTTTAGATTTTAGATTTTAGATTTTAGATTGAAAAATTGAAGAATGGGAAATGACTCATTATCGTGGTTTGGATCACGGGTCTACAGTTGCATTCTTTTTTTCAACTGGTATCAGTCGTCATGGGGAAGACATGATATTCTCCCCATCCCCCACTCTCGCCATCCACTCTCCCTCTTCGCGACTCATTCTCCCACTCTCCGACTCCCCACCATTTCCTAAAAATTCACAATTTTTTACAAAACACCAGAAACCCCAGCAAAGTCAATCTTTCCCAATCTCAAATCTCACATCTCAAATCTCACATCTCAAATCCCATAACTTTCTCCCTCTCCCCGACACACTCCCTCACTCTCCGACTCCCCATCATTTCCTAAAAATTCACAATTTTTTACAAAACACCCGAAACCCCAGCAAAGTCAATCTTTCCCCATCTAAAATCTCACATCTCAAATCTCAAATCCCATAACTTTGCCCTCCCCTGACCCAACTGATCCGAACTCACTTCGAGTTTGCCTCATCCACTAGCGCCTTTATGACCGTTTCAGTTACGCGCACAAGCCATCAACTGCCTGCATCCTAGCCCCAAAGCCAAAAGCCCAGATTGTTTGAGAAGTTAATTTTTGTTTTATTTTTGTACCTCTTTATATTAAGAAAGTATTCTAAAATAGATAAAAAGTATAAAATAATTATAAAACTAGATTTTTATATCAAAAAACCAGTTAAGATTCCCAAAGATGCAAAATAAACAAATTTACTAGCATTTTCATTTAGACGCCCCCTTTCTTTTCATCGCAAGTTAGCTAATAATGCTTTCAACGAGGTGACTAAGGGCCGAGTCCAAAATTGGCCTAACCCAAAGACGGATACAAGCCCCAAACAAAAGTCGTCGAGATCGAAAATTTGAGTTAGAGAGAAGCCCCAGATTCATCTGTGGAGTCCATTCTTTAATCTCAAATCTGAAATCTCAAATCGACGGACAGTAAGGGCATTGCAATTGGGCTATTGCAATTGGGCTATGGAAATTGGGCGATCGAAAAAAAGCATGAAACCCCAGCCCTCATCGTTTTGATAGAAACCTATAGGAGAACCAAGAGTGAAACTAGCAGTTTACGGAAAAGGTGGAATTGGTAAATCGACAACAAGCTGCAACATCTCCGTTGCCCTAGCCAAGCGCGGCAAAAAAGTTTTGCAAATCGGTTGCGATCCAAAGCACGACAGCACATTTACCCTCACTGGCTTCTTGATCCCCACAATTATTGACACCCTTCAGCAAAAGGACTATCACTACGAAGACGTTTGGCCCGAAGATGTCATCTACAAAGGCTACGGCGGCGTTGACTGCGTAGAAGCAGGCGGCCCTCCGGCAGGAGCTGGCTGCGGCGGCTATGTAGTCGGCGAAACAGTCAAACTGCTCAAAGAACTCAATGCCTTCGACGAATACGACATCATCCTGTTCGACGTGCTCGGTGACGTAGTGTGCGGTGGTTTTGCAGCCCCCTTGAACTACGCCGACTACTGCATGATTGTTACCGACAACGGGTTCGACGCTTTATTTGCAGCCAACCGCATCGCCGCCTCAGTCCGCGAAAAAGCCCGCACTCACCCGTTGCGACTCGCTGGTTTAATTGGCAACCGCACCTCAAAGCGCGACTTGATCGACAAGTACATTGACTCTGTACCCATGCCGGTGCTGGAAGTGCTGCCCCTGATTGAAGACATTCGCGTTTCTCGCGTCAAAGGCAAAACCTTGTTTGAGATGGCCGAAAGCGATCCTTCCCTCAACTACGTCTGCGATTACTACCTCAACATCGCTGACCAGATTTTGGCAATGCCCGAAGGAGTAGTGCCCAACGACACGCCCGATCGCGAATTATTTGCCTTACTTTCAGATTTTTATCTAAATCCAGTGCAACCGGTGGTCAAGAAGGAGGAAGATGAGCTAGACCTGATGATGGTTTAATAGGTCTAGCGATCAGGATGAGGATAAAGAGGTTATGGCTTTTTTTGATACTTTTTCAGTTGCTCTCAAACAGAAGTGGTTGGACTACTACCAGGTAAATCGGGCTTGGCTGCTCCTGCACATGACGGCTGACAACACGGTCGCCACACCCGACGGCGGGAAAAGGCCTGTTTCTTACCTCATCCTGGGAATTGCGGCTGCCCTGGAGCCGGAACTCCAGCAATTAATGCTGCCCTTCTCAAAACTCAAGCCGGATGCAGACAGCCTGATCGAAGTGTTGGGACTAAATTTTGACCCGGACCTCGCGCTGGGTATGCCCTCAAATATCGTGCCGCAGACGGCCGGCACATCTCCAAGACCCGCAGCAGCTCAAACTGCCACTGCTGCACCCGCAGCAGCTCAAACTGCAACTGCTGCACCCGCAGTCGCTCAAACTGCAACTGCTGCACCCGCAGCAGCTCAAACTGCCACTGCTGCACCCGCAGCCAAATCTAAGAAATTAGGCGGTGCAGCCTTAGCAGCAGCCGGAGCAGTCGCCGGAGTCGCCGGAGCAGCCGGTCTGGCAGCAGCAGCGTCAGCACTGAGCTCCGACGAGGAGGAATCCTTCGATGAGTTTGGGGAAGAAGCAGTCTCCGACTTCGACCTGGGCGATGATGAGGAAGAAGCAGTCTCCGACTTCGACATGGACGATGACGAGGAAGAAGCGGTCTCCGACTTCGACATGGACGATGACGAGGAAGAAGCCTCGGCTTTGGACGGTCTCGGTCTCGAAGACGATGAGGAAGACGCCGTATCTGAATCTGACTTTGATATGGGCGACGATGAGGAAGACGCCGTATCTGACTTTGATATGGGCGACGATGAGGAAGACGCCGTATCTGACTTTGATATGGGCGACGATGAGGAAGAAGAAGCCTTAGCTTTGGGCGGTCTCGACCTCGGCGATGACGAGGAAGATGAAGCCTCGGCTTTGGGCGGTCTCGACCTCGGCGATGACGAGGAAGATGAAGCCTCGGCTTTGGGCGGTCTCGACCTCGGCGATGACGAGGAAGATGAAGCCTCACAATTTGGGACTTTGACCTCTGGAGATCTCGAATCGGGGATTTCCGATCCGTTTGGGGAAGAAGATGCAGAGTTTGTCGCCGAAGAAATACCCGATCCTTTTGGGACAGCGACCTCAGATGACCTAGACATGGATCTCGGCGACTTGGACGATGACGGTATTGACGATTTCTCTGTATCTGATGACGATGACCTCGACGATCTCGGACTCGACGATCTGGGGGAAGCAACTACCGGAGATCCCGATGAAGATGATTTAGATGCTCTAGGTCTCGGTGATTTGGATTCCGACGATGAGGATGAAGAAATTTCCGGCTTTTTATCTGATTTTAAGTGAGGTTGTTGCGATCGCCCGCATCTCTTCTAGTCTTGAAGTTTCCCGCTCTATTTGTGAGTTGTGAGTTGCGAGTTGTTAATTTTTAATTAGCTCAAACTCACAACTGCCAAAAGGCTCTTTGCCTTAGCGAGTTGAAGAAAACTAAATCCCTGCTGTGAGGGATTGTATGCCCTCGCGCAGAATTTTTTAGCCAGAATTTTGGATG
The DNA here is from genome assembly GCF_036705685.1 of Microcoleus sp. AT3-A2. Classification (NCBI taxonomy): domain Bacteria; kingdom Bacillati; phylum Cyanobacteriota; class Cyanophyceae; order Oscillatoriales; family Microcoleaceae; genus Microcoleus; species Microcoleus sp. AT3-A2. Next base: position 14,658 of record NZ_JAUBVF010000065.1, on the reverse strand, counting down.
CTGCGGCTGCTGCGGAAATATTGAGTGGGCTGCATCTATTTTTTACAGGAATTAGCCCAAAAATAGGTATTTCTATTTATTGTTCGCTGTGCGTCGCGAGCGCACAAAATAGGTGTTTTCTCGCCACTGCGCCTGTTCGTGATCGAGAGGAAAAACAACCTATTCCTCTCCTGGGCGATCGCACCGAGACGATCGCAAAATCCAGGTGTTTCCTCGCTCCGCCGCAAGTCCTGTTCGAGACGAAAAACAATTTAAAGGGAGAAGATTTGAGATATGACTGCTATTACTACTAATGAACCGGAAGCTTTAAATTTTGAATGCGAAACAGGCAATTATCACACATTTTGTCCGATTAGCTGCGTAGCTTGGCTTTATCAAAAAATTGAAGATAGCTTTTTCTTGGTCATCGGTACCAAGACTTGTGGCTATTTCTTGCAAAATGCAATGGGCGTGATGATTTTTGCTGAGCCTCGCTATGCGATGGCTGAGTTGGAAGAGGGCGATATTTCCGCTCAGTTAAACGATTATGATGAGTTGAAGCGGCTGTGCTTGCAAATTAAGCGCGATCGTAACCCCAGTGTAATTGTCTGGATCGGCACTTGCACCACCGAAATCATCAAAATGGATTTGGAAGGGTTAGCACCGAAGCTCGAGGCAGAAATTGGCATTCCCATCGTCACAGCGCGCGCTAACGGCTTGGATTACGCTTTTACTCAAGGGGAAGATACCGTTTTAGCGGCTATGGCTGCTAAATGCCCTGAGAAAGCGCCCGTGATGGAATCTCAGAAACAAGAACGCAATGCTATCTCTCAACTGCTGAATTTCGGCAAGAAAAAAGAGGAAGTTGCAGCAGATGAATCGGAATATGTCAAGCACACGCCGCTGGTACTTTTCGGTTCTTTGCCCGATCCGGTTGTTACTCAGCTAACTCTAGAATTGAAGAAGCAAGGAATCAAAGTTTCCGGTTGGCTTCCTTCCAAGCGCTACACTGAATTGCCAGTCTTGGAAGAAGGTTATTATGTATCGGGCATGAATCCGTTTTTGTCGCGCACTGCTTCTACGTTGATGCGCCGCCGCAAGTGTAAGCTAATTGGTGCGCCATTCCCGATCGGCCCTGACGGAACTCGCGCTTGGATTGAAAAGATTTGCTCAGTGTTGGGAATTGAACCAAAAGGTTTGGACGAACGGGAAGCGCAAATTTGGGCTGGTTTGGAAGATTACCTGCAAATAATTCGCGGTAAATCTGTCTTCTTTATGGGCGACAATTTGCTAGAGATTTCTTTAGCACGTTTCTTGATTCGCTGCGGCATGACTTGCCCGGAAATCGGCATTCCTTACATGGACAAGCGCTATCAAGCGGCCGAGTTGGCTTTGTTAGAAAAGACTTGTCACGAGATGGGAGTTCCTACTCCTCGGATTGTGGAGAAACCAGACAATTACAATCAGTTGCAGCGGATTTACGCGCAAAATATCGACTTGGTGATTACGGGTATGGCGCACGCTAATCCTTTGGAAGCGCGGGGGATTAATACTAAGTGGTCTGTTGAGTTTACTTTTGCTCAGATTCACGGCTTTGGTAATGCGCGGGATATTTTGGAGTTGGTGACTCGTCCGCTGCGCCGGAATAATTCGCTGAAGGATTTGGGTTGGGGTAATTTGGTGAAGAATGAAGCGAAGGTTTAATCGTTTTTAGTAAGAGAGTAGGGTGGGCTTTGCTCACCTTATTTTTTTATGAACCGCTGATGTAGGCGGATTGACGCAGATGAACGCGGATGAAGTGTGCGATCGCTTTTTTAATTAATCGTCGCGGGTTACAAAATGTTGTGTATGCTCTCAACAACTTGCTCAATAAAATCAACTGCTTCATTAACTAATTGTTCATCAATAGGCCAGCGATTCCCTAATGATAAAGTAGGATCTATATCTGCTTCATGTGCAATCTTATTTCGGCGATCGACAATCAGACTTAGTTGTGTTTTTATATCTTTAGCATCTTTAGCCGACCTACCCATGTTAGTAGAGACTTCCTCCCACAACTTTTTATCGCAAATCAGCCGGACAGCATCGGCTATAGCATTTGGCTGCTGAAAACTTTTGTAGCTGTGGCGTTGGCGAATTTCATCTTCTAGCCAAGAATCTATATTTTGTCCTGCCTTTATACCTGCACGAGCGTTACCCAGTGAAATTTGAAACCCCGAAAATGCTGGCGGTTCAGTACGTTGTCCTCGGTGAATCTCTAACATTCCTATCCTGACAACTTCGTGAATATAGTAGTCCAAAGCACTAACTGCTAAAACAAGTGCAGCTCTCAGCATATCTGAAAGATCCAGAACACTGCTAGCTTGAGCTTTTAGAGAATTATGCACAGCAATTAAATCGCGAACGCGGGTAATACTGATGCGAAATAGATCAATTGCTGACTGCATGGCACGTTAACCCAATAACTCTGTCTGCTAGTTTGGAAAAAGCTTCTCTGAAGGGTTTTTGTGCTTTTTGAGCATCTGTTAAAACTTTACCTTTCTGTTCTATTTGCTCAGAGGTGAGGGCAAAAACTGGTGTTTGATGCTCTTGAGACTTAGCAATAAGGCTGTTAAAGTCAGAAATTTTTGCAAGGCAGAAATCACTGCCAATTCCTTGAGAATTGTACATCTGATTATTTAGTAGCATATTATTTATTTGCAAAGATGGTACTAATCTAGTAGAAACAGCTTCTTCAATGGCATTTATCCACTTCTGAAAAGCAGCAGCGGGTTCTTGACGTATTATTCGATAATTTTGAACTACAGTCCCAAGAAAGCGCGGTGTAACTTTTGGAAATGGATAGGCAGCATCTTGCAAAATCCTCATTTCAGAAGCTTTTTGAGCCCAAGCATACCATTTTGGCAAAATTGTTGCCAAAGAATCGATCGCCATTACTGAAAAAAAGTCAGGACTGGTAGGAAGTATAAAAAAATCACTGGTCATCAGTAGATTCTGATTGATTGAGCTTAAACTTGGACTCATATCAATCAAAATATAATCTGCCTCAAATTTATCTGCAGTTTTTTGCAAAAGATATGAAATTGAACCAGGTAAGTTTTGAAGTGCTTGAATTGAACCACTTAGCTCTTGTGCAATTCCTAATGTTACCTCATATTCAGCAAATCCCACATGACCAGGCAACAAAAACAGACCCTCGCAGGCCTCCACTGGTAAACAATCTACAGCCTCAATTAGCTTAGGTCTTGATTCAAATGCAGGTGCTAAGCCTGATTTAATATTCTGTTCTTTTTTATAGACTTCCTCTAGCTCTTCCTTAGTTGAAGACCCCAAAACCATACCTGTGAGGTTGCATTGCGGATCTGCATCCACTAAGATTACTTTTTTTCCCTTGGTGGCTAACATCCATCCTAGATTAAATGTAGTGGTTGTTTTGCTAACGCCGCCCTTGTGATTAAATAGAGCTATTTTTTGAACCATATTTTTTATACTTTTGGGGAAATCAATATTTGAGTATTATAACTCAGGCTATAACTATTATATAGCCTTTCTCAAAAAGGTGAGGTACGAATTTTGACCTGGAAAGCTTGACAATACAGGGTTTCTGTATACCTCATTTATCTGAGAACCGCTATACAGTCAGAGATGAAAAGGCGCACTTTTCCCGAACCCTTCCAGAATTTCAGGCCACACGCCCGTAACATGATCGCAGGTACGATCGCCTATAATCGAAACTAGCCAAACTCTCATCAGTTGCGAAACCGCCATGAGTCAAGACAAGGAAGAAATTAGCTATTCAGAGAAAACAGAACGTCTCAGAGTTATCGGTCAGTTTATCAAAACTGTCACACCGATGATTTGGACGATCGTAATTCTCGTAGTCATCATTCCCCTATTAGGTAACTTTCTAATTTCCCAGTCACTAACAAATACCGGAACCACAGCAGTTGTAGTCTCGCCGCCACACGATTTTAGCAAAGTCAACCAAGACATTAAAAACGCCATCCAAAAATCCCATACAACAGCCGAAACTTTCGCCTCAAAAGAGTTGGACAAATGGGAAAGCGAAGTAATTGCACGAGTAGACAACAGTTTCCTCGATTGGTACTTTGATTACTTCACTCAAAAAAAGATGGAGTTTGCCGTACCTTTTAGCTTCGTGAAATCTGCCATACTCAACAGATTCGATATGACAGAAGCATCTCGTGCTGTTTCCGAAAAATTAACGGAAGACTTTCAAAGAGAATTTGCTAACCGCGTGCTGGTACCCAAAAACGCTCAACTGCGATTTCAATTAATCACTCAAGATACTGCTAATTTGTACATATCAGAAGTTAGCAAGAATGTGAAAGTTGTTCAAAACAATTATAATATACCGCAAGTACAGTGGGACAAATACCTGAATGATATTGCCACCACAATTAGCGACAAAGGAAATGTCTCGAATTTATCATTAAAAGTATTAGTTGGCGGCAGCGGCTACTTAATTGCTAAACCATTAATTTTGGGAGTAGCAGCTAAAGTTGGCAGCAAAGTTACGGCAAAAGTTGCCAGCAAAGCCGCAGCCAAGGTAGCCACAAAAACAGGCGGTACAGTTGCTAGTCAGTTGGGAGTAAGTTTAATCGACCCGATTGTTGGCATCGGGATTATCATCTGGGATTTGTGGGATTACAATCACACAGTCAAAGTAGAAAGACCGATTTTGCGGGCACACATTGTAGAATACTTAAAAGATGTCAAAAAGTCCCTGCTCACAAATCGTGAAAGCGGAATCATGGCAGCAATTTATCAGTTGGAAAGTGGTCTTCTTAAGTCACTTTAATTATTTAAATCGCGTCTGAATGATGTGTATAAATCTCCTAAAAGTGGTGATATCCGCTGCAAGAATGAAAAGGGGTAGACCAGTAGTTAGTGCCAGCAGCGGACGCTCCCACTCGCTACATGAGCGCGATCGAACACCCGACTGTGGGCGATCGCGCTCATGTAGCAAAAAAAGAGAAAAAAATGAATGTTAAACGAGGCAAAAAAAGAGAGGATGTTGGGACAAAAAGAAGAGTTGCACAACTTTATTGACCCTAAAAAGATATCCCATAATGGACGAGGAAAGAAGGTTTTAGACTCATATTACACGGATTAAGTTGTCGCCATTTTTTTTAATTGGCTGTGGATTATGAGTTGTGGCATTTACAGCAGAAGACTTTAAAAGCTCCGATTGACAGGGTATAGTTCGGGGGGGGAGTGCGTTTTACCGATGAAGCTCTACGGCGAGGTTTGTAGGGATTTTCTGAAGTATTTGACGGAGTTGTTTTAGTTCAAAAAGGCATAACTTCTCAGCCGGAAGTTTTGTCGGCTTGGTCGAAATTGCGACAAGAAATCGAACTGTTGATGAAATAGTCGAAAGTCAAGGATCGAGTCGGCAGTTGCGATCGCCCCCTGAGACTAAAATCAAGTAAATTTGCAAGTATTGGTCGATCGACCCCCGTTACTCGACTATATTTGGATTCAAGGTTTGCTATACTCCAGAAATAGACACATATTAACCTTTGGAAAATCAATAGGCCGGAGCTATGACATCCTATGCAACCTCTACAGCAAGAGCCGAGATGAGTGAGATCCGGCGCTTGAAAAACATACTGCCCCCAGAACTCCAAAGTTGGGTAACAGTAGAAAAAACAATAGAAGTTAATCCTACCCTGATCCGCAGCGAAGAAATAGGCAAAGACCAGGTAGAAATCCAAATAGACCTGATCCGCTGGGAACAGCTAGCAATGGATCAGCGTAACCTCCTATTTTGGCACGAAGTCGCCAGAATCCAAAACGACACCATTCCCAGAGACGGTTGGGAAATGGCAGCCCTCGCAATTGGTTTAGGCGGCGCTGTCGGCGAACTTTGGGTGCAAGACGGCTTGCTGCTGTTACTAGCCCTATCCCTGTGCGGCGTCTCCGGCTGGAGACTTTACCAAAAAAACAACGGAGAGAAAAGCTTAAAAGAAGCAGTAGACGCCGACGAAAAAGCCCTCGCCCTGGCAACCCGCTTCGGCTACACTCTCCCAAACGCCTACAAAAGCCTCGGCAGCGCCTTAAAAACATTAATCGAGCAAACTTCCAAAAAACAGCAGCGGGCTAAATACGAAGCTCGTCTCCAGGCCCTCAAACGCAACGCAGCCAAAGCCAAAGCCAAAGTCAAACCCATCACCCGCGAAACCTCCCAGTCAGAAAACGTCTACAATTCTTAACCTCATCCCCCGATGCTTGTTACGGGGGTTTTCCAGTTAACCGTTAACTGTTGACTTCTGTGTTAGCTGTTAACTGTTAACTGCGATGGTTATCCGGTGCGAGAGAGGCACCAAAATTATTAACGACAACATTAATCGGCCTGAATCCACAAAAATCTTGATTCCGATGTCAAAGTTGGGCCGCGACTGCGTTCAAAAATCTTTGCGCCAAAACAGGCACTGGTAGACTCAAGTCTATTTTTGCCTTTGATATCATTCTCGGCGGGCGAGTTTGCAGGCGTTTTTGTAAAGTTTGTATAAAGCTAGCCTTTTGTTAACCATAATATTTGGTAAAGGGGGAGCTGCTAGGACAGAATAGGCTAAAGACATCAGCTTGAAATTTGAAACCAGGACTTCATGGTCAGTCAAACCCCAGAGGCAGATTTTCGGGTAACGTACTCGGACGAAATTCCCTCAGTTCACATACCCGTGCGCTTGAGCGTACTTGAAGCTGTAAACTTCAAGACAACCTGCCAGCAACTTTTTTCGGAAAGCACCACCGTTCCCAGCAAGATTGTCCTAGACTTCAGTCAGACGACATTCATCGACAGTAGCGGGATCGGTGCTTTAGTCAGCAATCTGAAATTTGCCAAACAGCGTGGCAGCGACTTGGTGCTCCAAAGCCTCAAGCCGCAGGTGATGGCAGTATTTGCTCTCACCAGCCTAGATCAAGTGCTGACGATCGAGCAGCCCTCTGCAACCTCAACTCCCACAGAGACCAAGCCCTCGGACAATCAGCTACCGATGACCCACCCCTCAGTGCAATCGTGGGTGAAGCGGCTGATAGACATTGTTGGGGCAATAGTCGGTTTGATAATTACAGGAATTTTGCTCGTACCTATAGCTGCAGCCATCACTATCAACGATCCAGGCCCGATATTTTTCGGTCAAACCCGCTGTGGCTGGATGGGCAGACAATTTCGGATTTGGAAATTTCGATCGATGTGTACCAACGCCGAAGCCATGAAAGCCCAAATCAAAAACCAGGCTTCTGGCGCATTTTTCAAAAATGACAACGACCCGCGGATTACTAAAGTCGGGCGCATCTTACGCAAAACCAGCCTCGATGAACTGCCGCAGTTTTGGAACGTTCTCAAAGGCGAAATGAGTCTAGTCGGCACTAGACCGCCTACTCCAGACGAAGTTGAGCGCTACGAAGTCCCTCAGTGGCAGCGTTTGGATGTCAAACCGGGGATGACAGGGGAATGGCAAGTCAACGGTCGCTCTCAAGTCCGCGATTTTGAAGATGTCATCCGTTTAGATTTAAAATACCAACAAAACTGGAGCCTGGTGTATGACCTCAAACTAATTGTCAAAACTGTAACAGTCCTGTTTAACAAAAATAGTGGCGCTGTGTAGCAACCCTCAACAACCCACCGCTGAACTTTGAGGTGCTGTTGCCAACGGGGGGCGGGAACTCGAAGTTGATACTTAGTCAAGCAGACGATCGCTAACGATAGCTACGTTAGCATTAAGTGTTAAAATTCACACGCCCAGAAAATGCACAGCTAGTTGCCAGCTCTGCAATTAGAGCATTAATAATTAGCAATTAGCCAGTTCGAGGTCATACTCGAATGATCCCAGCATGATTTTCGAGGACGAGAAGAACTAACCTGTGTTTAGAAAAGTAGCGACTGCTAACACGGTCGAAGCTTAAATCACTTCCTCGCAAGCTGACTCGGGAATTTTCCCTATTTAAACGCCCTACCGAGGCGGGTTACAGTATCGGAAGTCTCTCATTTGCTGTGCGAGTAAATGGTGCGAAAGGAATGCTCACCTTGAGGCAAAACGGGCTTCTTCAACTCAAGCTTGACTTAACTAATATGTTGCCAAGACCTTGCCCTCCTTTTTCTCTCCCTCCGGCGCTGAGTACAGCGGTGGTGGGGGCCGACCAGGGGGAAGAAAGATGAAAGACAAGCAACCAAAGGCCGAGCCGCACCTTCAGGTTGAAACAGACCTGAATGCTTTAACATCCGTTTTGGAATGGTTGGAGAATATCGTTTTGCCCCTGCTGCCAGCCGATTTTTGGTGGCAGTGCCGGCTGATAATCAACGAAGGCTTTACAAACGCTGTCCGCCACGCTCACCAGAACTTGCCCTCCACAACGCCCATAGACATTGAGGTAAAAGTGTTTGCCGATTACTTAGAAATTAGGATTTGGGACAGGGGTCAACCCTTCAACTTAGAAGCAAAGCTGCACTCGATTATGCAAGAGCAGCGCGATCCTTTGGACAGAGAAGGAGAAAGGGGACTGGTGTTCATGTACAAGCTCACAGACGACCTTCGGTATATCCGTACCGACGATCGCCGCAACTGCCTGGTAATGCGAAAAAACATTAGCTGAGGGCGCGATACCCGCCCGGTCAGGGCGGCTTCTTTCGCAAGCAGTGGAAGATCCCCTCGCCGCCTATTGTCCTACCCGGAACCCAACCACATCGTCTGCAATTCTGCGGGTGCAGGCTCGATGCACGCGGCTGCAGGACAATTTGCTTCAAAATAAATATTATGCGTATTCTAATTTATTCCTATAACTACTATCCAGAGCCGATCGGCATTGCCCCCCTGATGACAGAACTAGCGCAAGGCTTAGTCAAGCGCGGTCACCAAGTCCGAGTCGTCACAGGAATGCCCAACTATCCCCAGCGCCGGATTTATCCGCAATATGAGGGCAAATTTTACCTCACCGAAGAACACAACGGCGTCACAATTCAGCGCAGCTATCTGCGCGTCAACGGCCCCCACCCCAGCCTCCTAGACCGACTTGTGCTAGACGGCAGTTTTGTCGTATCCAGCGCCGTCCAAGCCTTCAGAGGCTGGCGTCCCGACGTGATTTTCTCAACAATGCCCCCTTTACCGATTTGCGTCCCAGTCGCCTTTTACGGCTGGATTCGCGCGTGCCCGATCGTCCTCAACGTTCAGGATATAGTCTCAGAAGCAGCCGTGCGCGTCGGCTTGGTCAAAAAAAACGGACTGCTAGTTCGCATTGCTGACGCTTTGGAAAAATTGGCCTACCACACAGCCAGCCAAGTCAGCGTCATCGACAGCGGTTTTGTCAAAAAATTGCATTCTCAGGGAGTACCCCCCGAAAAAATAGTTTGCGTTCCCAATTGGGTGGATGTTAATTTCATTCGGCCCTTACCCAAGGAAAGTAACTCATTTCGAGAAACTCACAAACTCAAGGGCAAATTTGTAGTTCTCTATGCTGGCAATATTGCCCTAACTCAAGGCTTGCAAACAGTTGTCCAAGCAGCGGCTCGTTTGAAACACATAACCGAAATCGCTTTTGTAATTGTGGGGGAATCAACAGCCTTGGCGCGCTTGCAACAAGATTGCGAAACTTACAAAGCTAATAATGTAATGCTGCTACCATTTGAACCGCGAGAAAAATTGCCAGAATTGTTAGCTGCTGCTGATGTTAGTTTAGTCGTACAAAAGCGCCGCGTTACTAACTTCAATATGCCTTCAAAAATCCAAGTAATTCTCGCCAGCGGCAGGGCTATTTTGGCGTCGGTTCCCGAAACTGGTACGGCCCAGAAAGCAGTGCAGCAAAGCGGTGGCGGGGTGGTGGTAGCGCCGGAAGATCCGGAGGCTTTGGCTGAGGCTGTTGAGGATTTGTACCTGCACCCTGCTAAGGTGGATGCGTTGGGCGAGCAGGGCAGAAATTATGCTGTGGAGAATTACGGATTTGAGGAAGCTTTGAATCATTATGAAGCTTTATTTGCGGCGGTGGCAGCGAGTCATGCTGAGAAAATATTGGCGCCGCTGCCAAAATAAGATAACCGCTTGAAATCGTGCCTACTTAGAGTGCCAAAAGATGTTCCTAGCAGTACAGAAATAACGTTCGTTAACATAAATACAAAAAAAAATGAAATACTGATGGTTGAGCGATTTAAGTCGCCAATAAAACGAGAACTTGAACTGTCCCCGCCGCCATCCAGAAAGACCTGACTACCCGGATAAAAAGTAAAATACAGATTACTTAAACAGACTTTTGACTTCCCGTTACAGCCATTTTTATTAAAGTTTTTAGAAAAAGTTTTTAGGTTGAATTAAGAAAATACTCCTAAAAATTCCCAGAGAAGCTAGCAGCGGCTCAACGACAAAATAACCTTTGATAGCACTGACTAAAAATAGAAAAAATGAGAGAATTACCAAAAATAGCAAGTCCATTAGACTAATTGTTCAGCTAGGGAATGTTTTGAAGATTCCAGCAGTTACCAGAAAAGATAACGTATCTCCCAAACAGCCGATCGCCCCCTTCACCCCTCCCCATGCCAGAAGCCACCACACCCCTGCGTGCCCGACGCAGCAGCCGATCGAAACAAAACGCTAAAATAAAAATATTAGATCACACAATTTCGGAGTTAATACTTGGCACTTGCACCCGCGCGCGAAAACGTCCTAGCTTGGCTCTCTGACCGCGTTCCTGCTGCCCGGATCAAACACATCCTCGGAGTCGAACAAGTAGCAGGTGACTTGGCTCGCCATTACGGCCTTGACGAAGCAAAAGCCCGAACGGCAGGTTTGTTGCACGATTTGGCAAAATACTTCAAACCTCAACTGCTGCTGCAAATGGCCCAGAAGGAAGGTTTAGAGTTAGACTCAGTGTTGGAAGCACACCCGCATTTGCTGCACGCAGACGCCAGCGCGATCGTCGCCAGAGACGAATTCGGGGTGGTCGATCGAGAAATTTTGGACGCAATCGCCAATCACACCCTCGGCAGACCAAACATGAGCCAGCTCAGTTGTACCGTATTCATAGCAGATACCATAGAGCCGAGCCGCGGCAACACACCCCAACTAGAAGCACTGCGCGAGGCAAGCTTGCAAAATCTTTATGCAGCCGTGTGGCAAACTAGCGATTATTCTCTGAAATATTTGCTAGAAACTCGCTGCTACATCCACCCCCGCACCGTACTTACGCGGAATTGGGCGCTGCAAATGGCCCGCGAATCGCAGGAAACAGGAAATTCGACCCAGAAGTCGATCGAACAAATCACAAGTTAAAAGTAAAATTTATCAGCAATCCTGTGCTTACTTTTGGCTTCAACCTAACTCCTATTTCCCGTCTCAAACTGCCAACAACCGATCGCGAAAGCACACCGATTCCCCCTTACCGTATCAATTAGGAACTTAAACACTTAATGTCAGATCTAACTCAACTCGAATACTCCAGGGATCAGTCTACAGCAACGGATAGCACCTCCCCAGACGAAGCTCGCGGCCTGATCATGACCGTTGCCCAAGCAGCCGATGACCGCAAAGCAGTAGATATTGTATTGCTCCGCGTGTCAGAAGTCTGCTATTTAGCAGACTACTTCGCGATCATCACCGGATTTTCCAACGTGCAGGTACGAGCAATCTCCCAAGCAATAGCAGACCAAGTGGAAGAAGAGTGGCAACGCTTGCCACTTCGTACACAAGGCCTATCAGACGCTAGTTGGGTCGTCATGGACTACGGCGACGCGATCATTCACATTTTGAAACCTCAAGAGCGGGAGTTCTACAATTTAGAAGCGTTCTGGGGACACGCCGAACGCATTGACTTTTCCCCCGCGCCGTGAGGATGGCTAATGTGAAAAACGTTTCTGCTTCTATTTGTCCCGTTCCGCAAGAACAGCGACCGATCAATGAATACCAAGAACTTAAAGAATCCTGGTTTTTTAGCTGGGTAACACTCAATTGGCCCGGATACCTGGCAAAACTAGCTTGGGTGTGGGCTTGGAGTTGCTTGGTATCGGTGCCGATAGCTGCTTCTAGCTTTGCTCCAAGCAAGTATCCAGCTCAGTTTGTCCTGTGCGGTGCCGCAGGTGCCGGTTTTATTCTAGGATTAGCTTTGCTGCGACTCTACTTGGGTTGGTTCTACGTGCGATCGCGCCTTTCAAATCCCACGGTCGTCTACGAAGAGTCTGGCTGGTACGATTGTCAATCTTGGCCTAAAACTCCCGAAGTTTTTCTTCAAGATCAGTTGATTGTCAACTACCAACTAGAACCAATTCTCAGGCGTCTGCGGCAGACATTTTATGGTTTGACAGTATTGCTGATTGCCGGGGGACTAACTTGGAGTTGTTTGTAATCGCGAATGGAAGGGAGTTTTGAGTTTTGAGATTGCCGCCCACAGCCAACAACACGCACGGAGTGCATGAGTGAGAAACGATCGCAGAAAGATTAACTTTATAACTCTTAACTGGCAGCTCGCAACTCATAACTTCCACCAGCCCCAATCTAAAATCTAAAATCTAAAATCTAAAATTGATATGACAAGGGGAAAACGAACCCAAGCTCCCGAACTGGAAGTCACATTGCTGCGCGAAGGTATTGTGGAATCGAGGCACCGCGCCCAGGCCGCTGTCTGTGACAATCGCGGGCGCGTTCTGTCTGTTGCTGGTAACTCGGAAACGGCCTCATTTGTCCGTTCTTCACTCAAGCCTTTTCAAGCTTTGGCGGTGACGGCGACTGGCACTTTAGAACGCTACGAATTGACCGATCGAGATTTAGCGATTATTTGCAGTTCCCATCAAGGTACGATCGAGCAATCGCGCCAGGTATTTAACGTCCTGTGGCGCTGCGACATTGACCCCTCTAAACTTCAATGCCCCATTCCCGAAGGCAAAAAGAGCGCCCTGCAATACAACTGCTCCGGCAAACACGCCGGGATGCTGGCTGTCTGCCAGCAACTGCACTGGCCTATGGAAACTTATTTGCGCCGCAAACATCCTGTCCAGCAGCTTATTTTGGGCAAAGTGGCTGACTTGCTGGCAATGCCTGCCGAAGAGTTTATCAGCGCTCGTGACGACTGCGGCGCTCCTACCTATCTGTTGCAGTTGGGGCAAATGGCGTCTTTGTACGCTCAGTTAGCCTCCGGCAACAATGTGGATATGGAGCGGATTGTCCGCGCTATGACTCATCACCCGATGATGGTTGCCGGTGAGGGCAAATTTGACACGGAACTGATGCGCTTGACTCAAGGGGAATTGGTGAGCAAGTCCGGTGCCGAAGGGGTGCAGTGCATTGGCCGCGTTGGCGAAGGCATGGGCTTGGCAATTAAGGTGACGGATGGGGGAAAGCGTGCTCAATTTGCTGTGGCTATTCACTTGCTCAAGCAGTTGGGGTGGATTACTCCGACGATCGCCGAAACTCTTTCGGAGACTTACCTGACTCTCAGCGAGTTCAAGCGCTTGGAGGTAATCGGGGAAGTTTCGATGCTTTAGGGCGATCGAGACTCTGATCCGATTTCAGCAACCCCTCCCACCATCTAAAAAGTTTTTTTGATGGAGGGGTTGCAATTTTTAGAAAAATGTGTTTATATTAGTAAAGAGACAAAAAGCGACGCGGGATAGAGCAGCCTGGTAGCTCGTCGGGCTCATAACCCGAAGGTCAGTGGTTCAAATCCACTTCCCGCCACCAAATTAAACAAGACAAGCCCCGGCATCCTAAAAGTTGCAGGGGTTTGTTTTATGCCGTCTGTTTGATGCCTTCTGCGATCGCCTCTTCGACAGACAGATTGATATCGTTTCCGGTTGCACGAGCGCCTTGATAGAGAGGACACCGCACTGCCGTCTCCAAAGCTGTGGGTAATATTAATTCCGATGCTGCCAGATTGGATATGAAAGCAGTTTATTTTAGGCGGCAACAGAAAAGAGGACACAGCAGTGCTGTGTCCGTACTGTATATTGGTATTTTTTAAATTGGGACAAAATAAGACCCACCCTCAACCTAAACACTCAACCCTATACTTTTCGACGACCGTTTGTGCAAGCTTTATTTGTCAAAAAATTGCAATCCGATATCCATATTTTTTAACTCAGGATTTTAAATTGCTAAGCCGGCTGAGCTTCCAACCAATCAAAAATCAGGTTTAACTGTTCCAGTGTTACTAACCCGTATTGCCACAGAACCATCGGCAGTTCGCTGGCATCTTGTTCACCGTGTCGGAGAGCAACGGCGATCGCCGAATTCGATATCGCCAACTCTCCTCGCAAATAATCGATCAGTTGAGCCTTTCTCATCACCTTCACCGCCAGTTTTATGCGCTATTGTAAAGATATGTATCTAATCAGTCTGTATCGAAAGTTTAATTGGTCTAATTTTAGGTTTACAATAGAGAACCATGTGTGATGGAAACCGCACAAAACTGGTGATAAAACTCAGATAAAAAAGCGATCGCAGTCACAATAACTCCGAGAATCAAATATGGGGTTCCGCGAGCGATCGTTTGCTTCAAATGAATTCATGTGAACTACCAGACGCTGACCACTTCATTGGTACAGCGCTGGCTTCCTGATTCAACGGGGCGGCGCGTCCAACAAAACCGAAGTTTTGCCTCTTCGACTTACATCCCCTCCACAGGCAGAAGCGCTAGTTCCTAACGCCAAAATCCGCAAGGCTTCATTTCTAATGTTGA
>NZ_JAUBVF010000064.1:0-35946 GCF_036705685.1 Microcoleus sp. AT3-A2 | reverse complement strand
AGCAGGCATTCACTTTTTCTGAATATCATTATGTTATATTATACCAATATGCGTTTTAAATGCACAACAGCTTAGCAACCACCCAGACAGTGAGGACATTTTTAATTGGTGAAGCCCTTGCTTTTATTGCTTTTACTGCTTCTTTCTTCTTCCTTCTTCCTTCTTCCGCTACCAAAAGATCCGATTTTAAAGCTAGGATAAAAATATCACCAACTCTTGACCGGGAGGTAGAAACCGTGAAATCAAAAATTATTGCAACCGCAGCACTACTTGCCGCCCTCGGCTTTCTGCATCCCCATCCAGCATTATCTCAACCTGCAACTGACGGTGGCACCAAACCCGGATTCTGGCAACCTCAAGCGCAGGTTGACAATACTCGCAACATTACCCTCAGACTGTTAAATGAAACTGGATTAAACCTAGAATACGGTGAATCAGGTGGCAGCTTGTCATCCTTGCCAGTCGGAGCCAGCAGAAACATCAGTGTTCGCATCAGCAATCGCACCGGCGACATTGCCAATATTCCAATTAATGCCACCGGAGGAACCACAACTTTGAAATACGACTATAACGTTGACTCGCAGACAAACATTTTGACGATTCGCATCACCAGATCAGACCCCCGCACTAGGCAAGACCGGTCAGTTTATATTGATGAAAAAGGGCGAGTTTACTCTTTCTAAGATTAACGCTCATCAACCCGGTTTATTCTAATAAATCTTGGCTTGAGCAGCGAGGTATCCGGGAAGAAATCGGCTTTCTAGACTAGCGTGCATAAATTCTGTCTTTCTCAAAAAGTTATGAATCAAGTGTAGCCCCTAAAGAATCGACGTTTTTGTGCAGCGGATTTGACATTTCATCCCCAAAATCAACTGCTGCTTGCAATTGGGCGCTAGTGGCGCACTGGTGCATCAGGTGGGTTCCGAGAGGATGTCAACCGCCGCATCGCGGACTAATATCCGTCGTTTCTATTGATACCTGCGCCTCGATTTCCCTCTTCTTTCGGTTTAGCTTTGTTCACTCGCAAGGGGCGCCCCATCCACTCTGCACCGTCTAATTCGGCAATTGCAGCGTCTTCTTGGGCATCCTCCATCATCTCAACAAATGCAAAACCGCGCATCCGACCGGTTTCCCTGTCGGTAGGCAAGACAACTCGCTTGACTGTGCCGTATTCTGCAAATACTGCTTTCAGGTCTTCTTCGGTGGCGCGGTAAGACAGATTTCCAATGTAGATAGTCATGTCGATCGAACTGAACTTGTTGTGCTATACATAATAACCTTTTAATTTAACTGTCAAGTGCTATCTAGCATACAACTGGGCGATCGACTCTGACTAAAAGGGTTTGCCGCACTCACCGAAAGCATCCAGGATACAAGCCCCCTGATTTATGCGTGGATAAATAAAAAACCTGTATCCGAGAAACTTGCCCCCCGAATTTATCCGTGGGGTCAATGCTTCAATTCTAAAATCTAAAATCTAAAATCTAAAATCGATTGACCAACCCTTGGTACTGGTTGCAATAGTTAGCTTAATCAACACTCATCTCCTCACTCATCCGCAGGGCGAGTGAGGAGATGAGTTTTGGCGTCGCGAGGAACCCCACCCCTGAACAATACTTGATTTTAATCAGATCACTTATGGGTGGGCGACGAACCACTAAGCATCTTCGGAAACAAAGGGACTAACAAGGTATAATATATTAGGTTGCTCTGGGCCACGAGCGTTGATATAGCGGTTCTCAACTTTCGTGAGATACTTGCCAGTTAATTACCAATTCCCCACTACTTCAATTCTTTAATTTAAAATCTAAATCTCTACCTCACTCACTTGAGAATTGTTATACACATCTATACAGCCCTTGAGGAAACTTACTTCACATCTCCCCAGCCCTTTCATAGACGGGGAAATCTCGCCTTCAATCCTTTGGCAAAATTGAGAATGGGAAATGGGAAATGGGGAATTGGGAAAATTTTCTCCCCATCTCCTTCATCCCCAGTTTAGGATCTTACTTTCTTTTCTCAATTAAACTAAGGATTTGAGATTTAAAGCCGCTTTGTTAAGTGTTTGAGTGCCAATTCGACCTTGGGTAATACCGCTGGCTGTTTCCGCTGCTCCTTTATTCAGAACATTCATCGCATCTACCACTTGCTCAATAGCGATCGCCTGCTGTTTGGTATTCAGATAAATTTGCTGACTGCTGACAACAACACTGTTAATTGCATTAGCAACCTTGTTAAAATTGTCCGCCGTACCTTCAGTCAATTTCAGGCTATTATCTAAAGTTTTCTTGCCCTCATCTGTTACCATCACTGTTTTATTAATGGAATTTTTAATACCGTTTATCAAATCACTAATCTGATCCGACGATTTTTTGCTTTGATCTGCCAGTCTGCGAATTTCCGTCGCCACCACCCCAAACCCCTTTCCTTGTTCTCCGGTGCGTACTGCTTCCACTGTAGCGTTAATCGCCAGCATATTAGTTTGATTAGCCAAATCGCTGACTAAATTGGTAATATTAGCAATCTGATTGGTTTGCTGGCTCAAATTTAAAACTTGATCGGCGATCGCTCCAACTTTTTCCGTCAAACTCAACATTCCCTGCTGGGTTTTATGCACTCCTTTACTGCCTTCTCCTGCCATATTTAAGACATTACTGGCATTCTGAAGGGCTGATTCGGCTTGCATAGCTGATTGCCTCGATGATGCGCCCAATTCATCCATTGTGGTAGTTGTTTGGTTAACAGAAGCAGCTTGTTGTACAGCAATACGTTCCTGTTGCTCAATGGTAGCAGCGATCTCGGTAGAAGAACTGACAATCATATTAATAATACCTTTCAGCGCTTTATCTAAAGGTTTGGCGATCGCTATGCTTAAAGCTATTCCTAAAATAATCGCTACTAGCGGTCCAACTGTCATCCCCAAGAATACAGCTACTTGAGTCTTCCTACTATCATTTTGGGCGGTTTGATAAGCGTCATCCGCTTGCTCTCGATTGGATTCAACTACTACTAAAGTTGCTTTTTCTGAATTTATAAATTTAATGCGAATTACCTTAGCTTGCTGACTAAGTTTATTCAAAAGGTTACTCGCTGTCTTGGCTCTTGCCATTTCTGGCGAATTACTTTTACCTTGATTAATTAGGCTTAGCTGCAAGCCCAAAGGATTCAAAATTCCCACTTTCTCAAATTCTTGATTAATTCGCAGGAGTTCTTGATCTTCCTGCTGCCATTCCTCCCAATACTTCAGCATTTGTTGATATAGTGCGTCTTCCTCTGAGGTACGAGGAAGGAGTTCGTATGCTTTAAACCCCTCTTTAATCTGCTGCCAAGCCTTGTCCATTCTGTTTAAGGCATCTTGCCTTTCTGCTTGACTGAGTGCCGGATTAATTAACGCTCTCTCGGATGACTCAATTTGGGTTTGTCCCTCGTTAATTTTCAATAATGCTTCAATACTCGGTAAGTTATTTTTACCGATAGTCTCTATGTGTTGACTCAGATTAGATGTTGAGATCCATCCTACCCAAGCCACTAAAAATACTAAAATTCCCATCATCAGAAAGGCGCTGATCAGTCTAGTTTGTAAATTCATTTTTCTCAACATACTATTTCTGCTTCCTTCTACTACAGTTATCCTCGCTGCAATCATGAACATATCTTGTATATTATAGCTTTTATCAGGTAGATGAAGTACCTATTAGGATTTTACGGTGGAGCTTTTACAGTTTTAAATTAGTAATTAATTGATGATTAACTCCTGAGCCTGAAAGTCGCTATCGATTCTGAGTGACGACGCAGTTACGGTAGCTTTTTGGTTGTCATCATGCTGAATTCGTTTTCATAAACCCCTTTAAAATAAAAATGCTCCCACTCTTGAATAACTTCCTTATTAACTCTATCATTAAAAGGTTCAATAGCGAGAAAAAAAACTAACGAACGTGTTTGATAACTTTTCATAAACACTATATGTAACTTTTAATAAAGTTCTAATATAAGTTAATTTAACAAGGAATATGATACAATTAAGCTTGATACTTTTAGGCTATGGCAACTACCTAAATTATGGAAAAATGCTTTGGTAGTAATAGATAATGGTCATACAAAGGGGCAAAATAAGTAATCAAGAAAAAGGGCGAAAGTAATATACTTGTCGCCCCCTTTGCCTAATCTACAATAAGCTTAAAAAATTAGGATCAAAACTTAAAAATAATTTCAGTTTTATCAACACAACAAATTATCAATAATTAGGAAATGGGATCGACTTTGCATTTTGTCAACTTTCTCAGAAAAATACTTGTAACTGGTTTACACACTGCTGTTATTGTACTTTATCTATCTGAGAAAGGCTATACGGGAATCGAAAGTGTCTGTGCAGACTTAGTAGCGGGGACTGAGAAATTCAGTCTAGCCAAGTGTGGAAATCCCGTAAGGGAAAAACGCGAAAAGCCAAACTGTGAAGTTTGGAAGCCCACGCCATAACTGTAATCAGTTTGGCGTTGGGAGGATGTTACTGCTTTTCCTTAGTCGATCGAGATTGACTGAGGCCCCGTGCTTTTACCGTTGGTGGGTTCGGCTGGGGGAGTAGTGTAGGAAGTTGAACCAGCTTGCTCGTCGATCCAGCTTTTAACGGGATCTTCGTGAAGGTTGAGTCGAAGCAGGCCAGATAAAAATCCGCCCGCGAAGGCGATGGGCTGTTCGATCAATTCTTTCGCCATTGGGATGAGTTCGTCGAGGAACATTCAAGAGTCTCCTTGTGCTGTAGGGGTTCTACCTTAACTGTATCGTTTGTACTGCGATGCTGGCAGCGCGCTACAAAAAACCTTGTTCCCAGCGCTGAAGATGGGCGATCGGGCAATTTTTTGGTTAATGGCCTACAATGCTAATCAATTTGCTGCAAAAATTTTATGTGCCGTTTGCTTGGCTACCTCGGGGAGCCGATTTTACTCGATGCTATTCTGTACAAGCCGGAACATTCCCTAATTGTGCAGAGTTACGAGCCCCGCGAAATGACTTCTGGCGTACTCAATGCTGACGGTTTTGGTATTGGTTGGTATCACCCGCACCTAGATACTGACCCGTTTACTTATAAAAATGTACAGCCAATTTGGAGCGACATTAACCTTCCGAGTATCAGTCGATACGTTGAATCTGGATGCGCGATCGGATACGTTCGCAGTGCAACTTCTGGACAAGCTGTAGATTTGAGCAACTGTCAGCCGTTTCAGAACGATCGCCTGCTGTTCGTACACAACGGCTTCGTGAAGAATTTTCGGCAAACTCTTTACAGACCAATTCGCGATCGACTCAGCGATACCGTTTATCAATCAATTAACGGCACTACAGATTCAGAACATATTTTCGGCTTGTTTGTCAATGAATTGACAGCCGCCAATATGACTCTAGAAGCTGCTTTGCAAAACTCGCTGAAAACTGTGGCAGAGCTAGCAAACTTTCACCAAGTAGAATTTTCAGCTAATATCATTGTCAGCGACGGACACCAGCTCGTTGCCTCTCGCTTTGCTTCCCAAAAAACCCCTCCTTCCCTCTATTGGCTACGAGACGATTTAAATTTCCCCAATTCTGTCATCATTGCTTCTGAACCTTTATTTGCTGGCAATTGGCACGAGTGTCCAGTCCAGAGCATTATCAGTACCGGAGTAGAGCGTGATATCGAAATCTATCCAATCTTGTAGAGAGGCAATTTATCGCGATTTGCAGCAGTGTCGCCGCGGCACTTTCAAGCTATTTGCAGACATCGATTATGATACTTTTTGTCGCCAAGCTCATCCTGATTTCAGTCCGGTTGGCTGGCACTTAGGTCACATTGCTTATACTGAAGATTTGTGGCTGTTGCAGCGATGTGCTGGGTTGGAACCTGTCTTTCCTCAGTATCACCAACTGTTTGCTGCTGATATTTTGCCGAAAAAACAACGGGTTTTTCTGCCCGCGTTACCTGAAGTTGAATTATATCTGGACGCGGTGAGAAAAAAGGTGTTAGATTATTTGGAAGTCGCGCCGATCGACGAGCAAGAACGTCTCTGGCGGTTTATTATTCAGCACGAAAGCCAGCACTGCGAAACTGTTGCTTTCGTGTTGCAAATGCAAAGGAAGAAGGAAGAAGGAAGAGGGAAGAAGGAAGAAGGAAGAGGGAATGAGGAAGGAAGATTAATTACCAATTACCGATTACCAATTACCGATTACCAATTACAAATTACCGATTCCCAGGCGATTGAAATTCCGGGCGGGGAATTTTACCTGGGAAGCGATGCTGCTGAGGCTTTGGATAACGAGCGATCGCGCCACCTATGTTATTTAGAAGCATACTCGATCGATCGCTATCCGGTCACTTGCGGTCAATACCGAGATTTCATGGAATCCGGCGGCTATCAAAACCCTGATTGGTGGTCAGCGGACGGCTGGAAATGGCTGCAATCTGCTAAAGTCGATCGACCGCTGTACTGGTCAGAAAATCCAGCTTTCAACAACCATCCTGTTTGCGGTGTCAGTTGGTACGAAGCCGAAGCTTACTGCAACTTTATCGGCAAGCGTTTGCCATCGGAAGCCGAATGGGAAAAAGCTGCGAGTTGGGATACCACAAATCAAACATATCGCATCTATCCTTGGGGAGAGGAACAGCCAAACGGCAGCCTGTGCAATCACGGCAATAATATTGCCAATACCTCGCCAGTTGATGCCTTTCCCAAAGGAGCAAGCGCGATCGGCTGCTGCGATATGTTAGGCAATGTTTGGGAGTGGACTGCTTCAACCTTTGACGCCTATCCGGGATTTGAAAGTTATCCTTACAGGGGATATTCTCAAGTTTATTTTGATGGAGAACACCGGGTTTTGAAAGGCGGGAGTTGGGCGACTTTTCCGCAGGCACTGCGATCAAGTTTTCGGAATTGGTACTATCCGGGCGTGCGGCAAATTATTGCTGGTTTTCGCTGCGCTAAGTAGTTTGCTAGGTAATTATAATTACCATCAAATTTGTTCAGAGTGAGGAATTTATTCATTAGACTTTTCAGATGAACAAATTCCTTAATACTCGCATTATAAAGCTTATTTGACGAACATCAGATAAATGACTGGAGAGAGAATTGGGGACAAAATTTGTTTGTGAAATGCCCAACTTTTTTCCATGTAACAAGCTCAAAGAAAACAAGTTTGGTTAAGTATTCAATAAATTTTGTGGATAAATTTTAAGTTTTAATTGTGGATGCGATCGCCATCGGGTGAGACAATACAGAACGGAGAGTGGCATGAAAAATCTGACTTGAGCGCGATATTTGGCAGCGCGGCTTCGTGCTATACCCGTATGTGCATCTAAAAATTACTTTGTCAGGAACCTCAGCCTAAAGGCATGAGGCTTGAAAGAGAAATCTAACAAGCCATCCTGACCAGCTTAAGTCTTTACTGACTACGTTTTTTGGGTCACGATACCGGAGAATGCGAAGCTAGTTTTCCGCTCTATCGCTTGCAACTAAACAGTCTTAAGGTCACTGAGACAGTGTTGCTAGCTTAACAAGCTCACTAAACATTAGCGAAGCTAACTTTACCCCAGAAATGGGAGTTTGAGGCAACCATACCTCACGGGAGGGGCAACCATACCCCTCCACCCCGCGAGGGGATTCAAATTAAATGTAAAGCCGTGCTAAAAGCACGGGGTTTCTACCCATTTTTATGATGAAATCCCCAAGACTGTCCGACACGACAAACTCAGCCTTAACGAAGGAAAACCGGCTGCACTTAGAGCGACTGGTGAGCGCTGCAGCACTGACACCCGCAGAAATCAATGCTGGCAGCGATGTAGTTAGCGGGTTGACTCAAACCCCCAAATCCCTGCCTCCAAAGTATTTCTACGACGATCGCGGCTCGAAGCTGTTTGAGTTGATTTGCCAGTTGCCGGAATACTACTTGACGCGCACTGAGACGGCCATTTTGCAGGGGTGCGCGGGGGCGATCGCCAATTTAACGGGCCCCTGCGAAATCGTCGAACTCGGCAGCGGCAGTTCCACTAAAACTCGGATTCTCCTTGATGCTTACAGTCAACTGGAATATCCCCTGCATTATTTGCCGATCGACATCAGTCCTACTATCTTAGAAAGCAGCGCTTGTCAACTGTTGGCCGATTATCCGTCGCTCCAGATTCACGGACTTGTCAGCACATACGAATTAGCCTTAGCTAAAATTGCACCGTCGCCGTTGCCAACCCGAATGATTTGTTTTCTCGGCAGTACCCTCGGCAATCTCAACGCTCAAGAATGTGATTTGTTCTTCTCGCAAATTGTCGGTGCATTGCAGCCGGGAGAGTATTTTTTGCTGGGAATTGACTTGGACAAATCTAAGGATATTTTAGAGCCTGCATACGATGACAGTCAAGGAGTAACGGCAGCATTTAACTTGAATATGCTGCGGCATTTAAATCGAAAATTTGAGGGAAATTTTGATTTAGCACAGTTCGAGCATTGGGCTTTTTACAATCAAGAGCAATGTCAAATTGAAATGCACTTAAAAAGTAAAAAAACGCAAACAGTGCAGTTGCGTTCTCTCAATTTAACGGTTGAATTTGCAGCGGGAGAAACTATCCGCAGCGAAATATCGCGCAAGTTTAATCTCAATACTGTAAAAAAAGAACTTTCGCAGCGTGGTTTAATGCCTTTGCAGGTTTGGACTGATCCAAATCAGTGGTTTGGCTTGATGCTTTGTCAGATGTCAGTTGACAGTTGACAGTTGACAGTTGACAGTTGACAGTTGACAGTTGCCAATTGCCAATTGCCAATTGCCAATTGTTATTTGTTTTGAATATCTCCCAATAATCAGTAACTACTGACTACTGACTGCTGACTACTGACTAATAACGTTCGCGAGCGGGGACAGCACTATGACTACTGACTACTGACTAATTAACAAATTGGCCGCTGTCCGGGTTTTACGGCGTGAATGTACTCGCTGCCCGATGTCGGCCATCCCCGCTTATAATAAGCTTCCTCCGGCTTCCCCCAGCCCAACTGCAACAAAATTTCTAGAAAATCCAACTTTTCCCACTTCGAGAGACTGGCCCATTCTGTGCGCTGGGCTATAGCCTCTACATCAACCGGCTCGATCGAGCGAAAATCCTTCCCGCTGTTAATGCTTAAATACAAATCCATCCCGGCAGTTACCTGCTGCCAGAATTCCAACATAGCAATCTTAGCTGCCTTCAACGTAATCAAATCAACCGGTAGAGCTATTAATTCGTCATCCACTGCCGGATACCGTAGAGTATTGCCTTTAACCGCCATTTCCCGCCAGACAATCCCAGAAACTTGATGTTCCCGCTGGTATTCGTGCACGGCTGCCTTAAAATTTTGATAAGCAGTAAACTTCTGAACTCCCTCAGATTTGAGAAAGCGGTCAATCACGGGGTTGCCTGTAGCAGGAGTTTCAGTCAAATTGAGACGCCGCCCATGCAAGCAGGCTTGGCGCTCTTCTTCGAGGATTTTAATGAGTTCCGCCGTGCTGTAGACCTTGGACATCTTTATTGAGGCAAAATCAAGATATTGGCTGATATTCGGCTGGTTTTCTCGACTAATCTTCGGTAAAGATAGTTTGGCTGTTCTGGGCAATATTCAGTTTTGCCGTTATTCTAACTTTTCTTGCTGCTTAATTCTAGTTTGATAGTTTACAGGAGTCGAGCCGGGAAATCCCGACAGCCTCTTAAAAAAAGCAGTTAAGAGGGGACTGAATCACGAACTAGAGTGGGAACGGCACCGCAGACGTATCTCGCGGGATTTTTCGCCAAAAACAAAGCCCCCTCCAAGGAGGGGGCAAAACTGATTTAGAGGTTTGGGAGTTTTATTTGATGGGTCGATCGAACAACCGGAAAAAAAGCAGCATTCCCACCTGCCGTCAACTACCAAAACTCAAGTTTTCAGTGTCAAAGCTTAGTAGCGTCGTGAAGAGCGATCGTTGTCGCCCCAGCCACCGCCGCCGCCCGAGGAGCGTCTGTTGTTGTTGTTTTCGCGAGGTTTGGCTTTGTTGACTTTCAAGTCGCGGCCCATCCACTCAGCACCGTCTAGAGCTGCGATGGCTGCTGCTTCTTCTGCCTCGCTTGCCATTTCCACAAAAGCAAAACCCCGCATCCTGCCTGTTTCCCGATCCATTGGCACTTGGACGCGGCTTACAGTACCGTACTCGGCAAATACTTCGCTGAGGTCATCTGATGTTACCTCATATGAAAGATTACCCACGTAAATCGACATAAAATCTCCAGAATCATTAGGGTGCAGAGATTTAGATTCGGAGAGACGCTTGTAAATAAACACCAACAAACTACGCCACCGAATTTAATTCTTGGAAAACCACTATAACATGAAGCCAGCAGAATCAGCAATTGGCTGGCATAATTTTTAATTTTGGGTGCCGTCGGGCAATCGCCAACAGAAAGTATTCATGATGACTGACATCTTACACTCTTGGCGTCATCCACTTGGTTTCTTGCTGCGCGATCGACCTGATATCTGAGATTTTTCGTCGCTGTTACCAGGTTGATTGGGTCTGATTGATAACAGTACCTGAGATTCAGTTATAACTGATATCAGGCACTGTTATCCCTGGGCAAGCCTCCTGCCCGTTCCACCAGAGATAAATGTTTTTAGCCCAGGATTAATCTTCCGAGTCAATCTCCCCTCTTCCATCTCCCGTCTCTCATCGCATCCGATTTAGCCCCCGATAATCGCGGTTCCCAAATAATTATCAAAAGAGTTATTAACCATATCTACGCGCATTTTATACATATAGACATCAAATTTCACCCCAGATAGAGCGACTTTGCCAGAATTGCCCTCCTGAATTGCGGTTCTTCCTCCAAACGGAGGAAATTACTTGTAATTTTTATTCAAAATAGATTCACTTTGAGCTTATGAAAAATCCCATTTACGACTTTCAGTACATTGTGAAAATGTAAAAAATGATCGCACTTACCTGGATAAAAAAAATTAAATGTTGATCTTGGGGAACACAATTGCTCACGGCTTCTAAACAAAACTGACTTTTGAATAAACAAGAGAGGTGATTATCCGGTCTTTATCATACAAACTAGAGCTATCTCCTATATTTGTGAGCTACTTAATTTTGTGCCGACGCTAGTTTTTCAAGAATTGGGTAATCTTTGAGCTGTGCATCTGCCAAATTTATATTCTAATTATTGGATTGGTGAGCTGGCGATAGTATTTAATAACACTTAAATATTCATCTGTTTATGTTTTAAAATTGCTAAATCTTACGGATTTTTGCTGAATGCACTAAGAGAAAGTTTCTATTGACAAATAAAAATCAGCATTTTTAGCTACATGATTACCTTTTTAAGTAATACTGTTATTCTAGTTCTTAATATAAGTCTTTGCTTTTGTTCGTTGTTTTTAAACGCTTTCTATCATTTCTCTATTTGCTCTTTATATGAGATGATTCTATGCTGTCATTATTATACTAATTACATGAAGTTTGTTTTAGGTGATACCGTCTTTAAATGCCTAACAGCTTATGTCCTGGGAAAGATGCGATCGCACTCCTACCTCCTTAGCATTGTAAAAGTTGAAAGCCCACAGTCCACAAAGATTGTCGGGTACACAGAGAAGCAAACCTAGACAAACGAGCGTGAAGCAGTTACAGAGGATTTTAGATGGTTATAAACAGTTCTTTGACCCGGCCCTTGGCTGTCGTGACGGGTGCCTCTAACGGTATCGGTTACGAACTCGCCAAACAGTTCGCTCAAAACGGATTCGATCTCCTAGTCACCGCCACCGGAGCGAGCATCAATGAAGCGGCTCAAGCCTTTGAGGGGCTCGGTGCCAAAGTCGAGACAGTGCAGGCAGACCTCGCTACCTATGACGGTGTTGAGACGCTCTACAACCAGATAAAAGCGACTAATCGGCCAGTGGATGCGATCGCAATTAATGCCGGTGTCGGCGTCGGGGGCGACTTTGCCCGCGAGACAGACTTGAAGGACGAACTAAATTTGATTAACCTCAACGTTGTCTCGTCTGTGCATTTGGCTAAACGGGTAGTCAAGGATATGGTCGATCGCGGCCAGGGACGGATTCTATTCACATCCTCAATTGCCGCCCTAATGCCGGGGCCATTCGAGGCAGTCTATGCAGCATCCAAAGCATTTATACACTCGTTCTCAGAAGGGCTGCGTAACGAGTTAAAGGACACAGGCGTCACCGTTACCGCGCTGATGCCAGGGCCCACGGATACCAACTTCTTCCATCGGGCGGGAATGGACGACACGAAGGCGGGCGCAGACAAGAAAGACGACCCGGCCGAAGTTGCCAAGCAGGGCTTCGAGGCGCTGATGGCGGGTAAGGACGACATCATTGCCGGTTCACTCAAAACAAAGATTATGGCCAGCGCCAGCAAGGTTTTGCCTGATACCGTTAATGCCGAAATGCACCGCCAGCTTACTGAACCGGGTTCTGCTAACAAATAATTCGCGCCGATCTTACTATTCTTATGTGCAGATTTAAAGGAAGTAAACATCGCAGACAATGGCAAGATTGCAGCCGATAAAAGCGTGTTTACTTCTCCCAGTAGTGACGATTTAGCGAAGTTTTCTCAGGCGTTCATCGATGCCATTATGCAGCATCGGCTTTGGATGGGAACTGAGGAATAAATGGTTCTCGCCTAAGTAATTTAGTAGAGCACATTTATGCAAATTCATCATCTCAATTGTGGCTGTATGTGTCCCATTGGAGGGGCGCTTTTCGATGGCTTTAGTCGCGGTCTGACGGCTCACCTCGTCTGCCACTGTCTGCTCCTTGAAACGAATCAGGGACTGGTTCTGATTGATACCGGCTTCGGATTGCGGGATATCGAGTCTCCTTACTCCCGGCTCAGCCCGTTTTTTGTCCATTTTAATAACATCCAGTTCGATCGCAAGTACACGGCGATCCATCAAATTGAACAGCTCGGATTTTCACCAAGCGATGTGCGCCATATTGTACTCACCCACCTCGATTTCGATCATGCCGGTGGTCTAGAGGATTTCCCGGAAGCCACGGTACACGTCATGCAGGCTGAAATCGATGCCGCACAGGATCGGCACGGTTTCATCACAAAAAGGCGCTATCGTCCGGGGCAGTGGGATGAAGTCAAACGCTGGAAATACTATTCGGCGGGTGGCGAACCTTGGTTCGGTTTTGAAGCTGTCCGCGACCTCGACGGGTTGCCGCCGGAGATTTTGCTAATCCCGTTGGTGGGGCACACGCGCGGTCATGCTGGCATTGCCATTGATACACCCGATGGCTGGCTTCTGCACGCAGGTGATGCCTATTTCTACCGACACGAGATGGATGCCGCTAACCGACGCTGCACACCCGGTTTGCGCGCCTACCAATGGATGATGGAGGTCGATCGCAAGGCTCGGTTGCTCAATCAAGGCCGGCTGCACGCATTATCGGTGCAGCATAGTAAAGATGTGCGCCTGTTTTGCAGTCACGATGCTATTGAGTTAAAAGCATTTGCTGACGGGTCTAGGAGTTCTTAAAACTAGAAATTTCATCATTACTATTGATTAGGTAAAGTAGGCAGTTGGGGAAGTTCCATCCCGACTGCGCTCTGGATTTTAAGACATCTTAAATTCAAAACTCTTTAGTGCAGCGAAGCGGTGAGTGAGTCCTAGTAGTTTTTTGAAGAAGGCATTTATGAATATCAGCAGACGCAAGTTGTTAAAAGTAACTTCTGCTTCAGGTTTGGTTGCAGCAGGGCTGGCTGCTTCAGAAGGGTTGTTGAAACCCGTGTTAGCTCAAGATGAACTGACTCAAGTAGAGGTTAAAAATGAAGTAGCCCAAGCTCAAACCCAAAGCGGCGAGATGAGTTACAGGACGCTGGGACGCACAGGAGAGCGAGTGTCTGCAATTGGCTTGGGGGGACACCATATCGGACGGCTTCGAGAGGAGCAAGAAAGTATTAAGCTCATTCGCAGTGCGATCGACCGCGGCATCAATTTTATGGACAATTCCTGGGACTATCACAACGGACGCAGCCACCGCTGGATGGGTGCAGCGCTCAAGGATGGCTACCGGCAAAAGGTGTTTCTGATGACTAAAATTGACGGTCGCACTAAGGGCGCGGCCGCGATGCAAATTGACGAGTCGTTGAAAGCGTTGCAGACCGATCGCATTGACCTGATGCAGCATCACGAAATTATTCGGATGGAAGACCCCGATCGCATTTTTGCTCCCGGCGGGGCTATGGAGGCCTTAGTAGAAGCGCAGAAGGCGGGCAAGATTCGCTACATCGGGTTTACAGGACACAAAGACCCTTTGGTTCACCTGCGAGTGATGGAAATTGCCGCTCAAAACAATTTCCGTTTTGACGCGGTACAAATGCCGCTGAACGTGATGGACGCTCATTTTAGAAGTTTTGAGCAACAAGTTCTGCCGGTGCTGGTGAAGAACCAAATAGGTGTATTGGGGATGAAATCTATGGGCGACCCCTACGTGCTTAGAAGTAATACAGTAAGCCCGATCGAATGTCTCCACTATGCGATGAATCTGCCTACTTCAGTCGTGATTACTGGCATTGATAGTATGCAACTCCTCGATCAAGCGTTTGAGGCCGCTCGCACGTTTAAGCCGATGGATCAAGCACAAGTGGCAGCAATGCTGAATCGGACTCGCGAGGCGGCTGCAAAAGGGCAATACGAACTGTATAAAACTACCAACCAATTTGATAGTACCGCCATGAACCCATCGTGGCTAGGATAAGCAGTTTTGGATTATTCATAAGCAAATCTAGGATGAGGCCGAAATTATTTCTTTAGATAACTCAGAAAGGCTAGAGGAGAGGTTGTCTCCGGCTCTTTTGGATGGTTTCTAGGGAGCTAGGTTAAGCAGGCTGGGTGAGCCTTTTTAACGCCTGAATGGGTGGATTTTTTTCAAAACACGATTATTTCACCACACTGTAAGGGAAATTGGTAAAGAAAGTAAAAAGCGTGCAGTTGTTTTCATGGATAATGTCCCAGCTCACTAAGTGGCTTCGATTTAACCATTGATTCAATCGGTTGGCGCTAGTGTTCTTTACCAATCACCTTATTCACCCAATTTTAATTTTATTGAATATTGGTGGTAACAACTCAAAGCTTTTTTACGTGGATTTTGAACTTGCTCAAGGTTATTTTAACGGGCAGAATATCATTAATTATGAGCTGATATTCTGCCGGATATAGCAATACTAATTGTTGTGGGAATTAGATTTTTTCATGAACCGCAGAGGGCGCAGAGAACGCAGAGGGAGAGAGAAGACGGAAAGTTTTTAGTTTTAAGTTAAATAGTTCAAACTTTACCCCAGCGCGGGATTAGGAGGAACAAAGCAATTTCCCAACTCAAAACTATTCGTCAATTTCCCCTTACCACTTTCCTGACATCGCGCCCTTGAGTCTCAATTCTTCTCGACTGACTAGAGCTTCGTAGTAATCGGGTTTAATTTCGAGGGCGACTCCGTAAGAACTAATAGCATCTTGAGTTCGCTGCAATTTTTGCAAAACGTCGCCCCGCTGCGCCCAAGCTTCCCAGTTGTCTGGCTTGAGTTGAATCACTTGGTCAAAAGCGACGAGTGCTTGAGAATAGTTCTGCATTTCCCCTAGAATCAAACCTCGCTGTACCCAGCCTTGATAGTTGTCCGGCCAGACAGTAATTGCTCGATCGTATGATGCTAGAGCTTGTTCGTACTGCTGCAATTTTGACAAAGCGTTGCCGCGTTTCAACCAAGCTTCAAAATTGTCGGGCACGATTTTTAGTACGCGATTGTAAGCTGCGACGGCTTCTTCGTAACGCTGCAATTTTTCCAGCGCTGCGCCTTGTTGCAACCCTACTTTTGATGTAATTTCTGCTTCTGAAGTCAGAGAGATTACTTTATCAAAACAGGCGATTGCTTCTTCGTATTGCTGTAATTTTTCCAAAGCTTCGCCTCGCAAGTTCCAAGCTTCTAGAAAATTACCTTCTATTTGTAGGGCATTGCTGTAAGCGATAATTGCCTCTTTGTAGCGTTCCAATCCTGCCAGGGCGATGCCTCTACCCAGCCAAGCTTCGGGAAAATTCGGATTAATTTGAACGGCTTGGTCAAAAGCTGCGATCGCCCCTTCAAAATCTCTCGATTCTGACAGTGTTTGACCGCGCCCGATCCATGCTTCGGGATAAAAAGAATTAATTTGAATTGCCCGATCGAAACAAGCAATTGCCGCGTCTGCCCACTGGTGTTTGAGGGCCATTCCTTTATAAAACCAAGCTTCGCAGTCGTTGGGTTGCATTTGCAGGACGCGATCGTAAGCTGTCACGGCTTCTGCATATTTGTGCAATTTTGCGGAAGCAATGCCGCGATTGAACCAAGCCAGACTATTTTGTGGTTGCAGTTGAATGGCGCGATCGTAAGAAGTTACAGCTTCTGCGTAGCGTTCGGCTTTCATCAAAGCCAAACCTCGGTTCAGCCAAGCTTCCCAATTAGTGGGGACGAGTTTCAGCGCGCGCTCAAAAGCGGCCACGGCTTCAGGATAGCGCTCCGCTTGAACCAACACGTTACCTTGCCGATACCACATGGCGGGCAAATTCGGATGAAGTTGGGTTGCTTTTTTGTAACAGGTTGCGGCTGCATCCCACTGCTGCAATTCCTCTAAAACTCGGCCTCGCTGATACCAAGCTTCGTGCTTTTCTGAATTGATTTGAATTGCGGTGTCGAAAGCCGCGATCGCTTCTGAGTGATTTTGCAAACTTAACAGCCCTGTCCCGCGCAGCATCCAAGCCCAGTATTCTTCGGGATTAATTGCTGTAGCTCGATCGGCGCAGGCTACGGTTTCTGCGTAGGAATGCAGTTGCTTGTAAGCTTTGCCCAGATTTAGCCACGCCCTGGCCCAGTCCGGTTTAATTTGAACCGCTTTTCCGTAGCAAAGGACTGCCGCTTCGTACCTTCCCGATGCGTACAATCTATTGCCCCGATCGTAATCTGGAAATGCTGCAAAAATTCTTAAAATCGGCGGCAGCAGAGCTGGTTGGGGGTTTGAGGAGTTTTCAGGAGCAGAAGTCGAGAGGTCTGGCATACGCCTTTCACATAAAAATTTAGTGGGATAACAAGCTTGCGGTCTTATATATTAACTTATGCTTTTCTTAATATCGCTGCTGTTTTGAAACAAATTTAGCATATCAGGCTTGGTGCGACACATCATTTTTACTTAATTATAGTAGGTATAAAATTATGCACCCTTCCCACTTTCGGTACGCCGCTGTAAGATACGGTCAGTCGATTTTCGATTGACTCCACAGATGAATCTGGGAGCTTGAACCAGAGTCTAAAATTTTGATCTCTCCACGACGAGTGTCGGAAACTTGTATCCGTTTCTGGGCGGGGTCAGGACACAAGCACATAATTTCCTCATTCAGATTTCAAACCAAATTTAATATGCTAGAGTTGCACGCGCTTTTAGATTTCACGGACTGTGATTGGGAGTCGATCGACTCGCACCCGAATTATTGGTACGAAGGCCGTTGTCCTCAAAGTGGCGAGCTGCTGAGACTGCCGCGCACTCGAATGTCCGAGGATCTCGCGCGGGGTTTGATGCAGTACCTGGCGGCTGACTATTCCTACGATCGCGAAGGGAAGATGTACGGCATATTACTGGTGGAGATGCCTTCGGGGGAACAGGGAATACTCAAAGCATTTTCCGGGTTGCTGAACGGTTGCAGCATTGTTGACGGCTGGGTGCCACCGATTCCGGGACGAGATCGAGTTGCTTTTGAGGAAGCCCGCACGTTAACTCAATTGGAGGCGATGAAACAGGAACTTATTGCCTTGAATCAACTTCCGCAGCGACAAGAGTATGAAGCCTTATTTGGGAAGTTTGAAGTGCAAATGCAAGTTTTGAGCGATCGGCATCGCAATTGCAAGCTGCAGCGAGACGAAAAACGCCAGTTACTGTGTCAAACTCTCGCAGGAGAAACACTAGAAATTGCCCTGGAACAACTGAATCAAGAAAGCCGTTTGGAGAAAATTGAACGCAGACAATTGAAACGGCAGCGCGACGAAACATTGCAGCCGCTAAAACAATTAATTGAAGCTGCGGATCGGCAGATGCGGGCGTTGAAACAGCGGCGAAAAGAACTTTCCCGCGAACTTCAGACGCAAATGCACGCGGCTTACACTCTGGTGAATTTTTTGGGGAAATCGCGATCGATCTCCTCATTGATGCCAAATAATTCGATTCCCACTGGCACCGGCGACTGTTGCGCGCCAAAATTGCTCCACTACGCGGCAGTAAACAATCTGAAACCGCTGGCAATGGCTGAGTTTTGGTGGGGGCCGCCATCGGGGGATAAAATTCAGGGAGAATTTTATGGTGCTTGTGGCGATCGGTGTCAGCCGTTAATGGGTTTTTTGCTGTCAGGATTGGCTCAAAATCCGATTGTTTCTAATATGGATGAGGGTTTTACGGGCGGGCTAGAAGCCCAACCCATACTCCCCACAAGCAATAATATTTCTTGTGGAACGGGCATCTTGCCCGTTACCCAAATGCTACCGATTATCTATGAAGACAAATGGTTAATCGCGGTCAATAAACCCTCTGGCTTGCTGTCAGTTCCAGGTCGTTATCTGGAAAATCAAGATAGTGTTTTTAGTCGTTTGCGTAACTTGTTACCGGATAGTTTTAATTTGACAGTCGTGCATCGTTTAGATTTGGAAACATCGGGGATTTTGCTATTGGCGCGGGACAAAGAAACTAGCAGTCAACTCAGACAGCAATTTGCAAAAAAGCAGGTTCACAAAGTTTATGAAGCGGTGCTTTCGGGTACTGTAAAAATTGATGCGGGGACGATCGATCTCCCACTTTGGGGCGATCCAGAAAATCGCCCTTACCAGCAAGTCAATTGGGAGTGCGGAAAACCCAGTGTTACTCGCTTTCAGGTAATGGCGAGGGATAAAAATTGCGATCGCGTCGAGTTTTTGCCATTGACGGGACGCACGCATCAATTGAGGGTTCATGCAGCGGATGTTCGAGGGTTGGGGATACAGATTTTGGGCGATCGGCTTTACGGATGTCGGGCTGCTGCGAAGCGGCTACACTTGCACGCGCGGGAACTTTCATTTGAGCATCCGCAGTTGGGAGAAAGGCTATACCTAAAGGCAGAAACACCATTTTGAGCTAAGGGCGGCAACGAGCGATTGTTGAGCAGTAGAAATTACAGATTGAGGCAGCAAATATTTATTGTTGAGTAATCGGAGCAACAAATGGGGGAACTTCAGCTTAAGTTGTTACCCATCAGTAGAGTCGGGCAACAAGCTACTTATTATTGATTAATTATTACTTCTTTTATATCGCATTACTCGGAAATCTCTGCTTCAAAACAGGCATTACCGGACAAGGTTTTTGCTCCTGTAAATTCTCTGGTTTGTTCCAAGTAAAAGGCCCTTTTCTCTCCGCCGCCATCCACAGCAAGCTTTTTGCTCGCGTCATCGCTACATACAGCAGTCGAAACTCTTCTGCTGTTTTCAAATAACCTGCTTGTTCCCAGGCTTCGCCTAGATTTGGTAAAGGATATTTTTCGTGCAAACTTGCTCGAATTTGTGCTCTTGCTACCTCTGCTAAAGTGAAATCTCCTAAAAATCGGGCTTGCGGCAAAACTCGCAAATTTCCGGGGATTGTTTGTTCGTGCAGAAACGGCAAAAATACGCAATCCCAATCCAATCCTTTAGCTTTGTGCATCGTAATAATTGTTAGTTGACCTTTACTGGTATAACGTTCTTCTATTTTGTCATCTGCATCCACAGGTTCAAATCTTTCGGAACTGACAATTTCGCTAAGTACGCCCAAAATATTCCGCATTGAATTGTTGCCGGCGGTTTGGATTGCTACCCGTTCTGCTAATTTGTCGGCGGTGGCTAATTCTGTTTGGTCGTATTGCAACGCTAAGGCTAAGAATGAAATGATTTGGTATGGTGGCAATTCTAAGCTAGCTTGCAGCAAACCGCAGCAAAAATAGCGGCATTTGCGAACGGGGTCTGACTGCTGCGGGTCTAGCGGGCCTGGGTAAAGGAATTGCTCGGGGCTAGTCGCAAAAGCATTGTAGTCTTGTTTGGGGATCAGTTGCCGATCGCTCAAAATCTTTAAGGCTGCTTTTAGGTAGTCTGGCGAGTGCGGGCGATCGAGGAATTGCAGCAGTGTTAAGATTTCCCAAGGTACTTGAGAATGTCTGTCGCGTTCTCCCACATCTTCAATTTTAATCCCGTATTTCCGTAAATCAAAGCTTAATCCGTGTTTTTGAGGATTTTCCAGCACTTCTTTGATAAACTTACCTTGTTTATTTTCTCGCACCAAAATAGCCATCGATTTCAGATTTTCTAACGGCAATTTTGCACTATTTTCCCCATCGCTAGCTTCCGCGTCTGAATCGATAGCTTTTTCACTTTTTGTGAATTCAAAATCTGCCGGTAAAAATTCTTCTACTAACTCAATTACCCGCTTGCCAATTAACTCAACTGTATGGTAAATATCGCGGGGAGTATGCAATTCTAAGCCTCGACCAATGGGAGCCGGATTTGCATTTTGCTGCGGGTCATCGCTGGGTACTGGCTTAATAGTTTGGTCGCGAAAAGGCTGTTCTGTTCCGGCTAATTTTGAGCTATTTACCCATTGCAACATAAAGTTAGCGGCATCGATAATTACTTGGGTGCTGCGGCCTGCACCGTCCATTGTCGCTAACTTATTTTCCACTTCGCACTCATCGCAAAATTGGTTAA
The DNA here is from genome assembly GCF_036705685.1 of Microcoleus sp. AT3-A2. Classification (NCBI taxonomy): domain Bacteria; kingdom Bacillati; phylum Cyanobacteriota; class Cyanophyceae; order Oscillatoriales; family Microcoleaceae; genus Microcoleus; species Microcoleus sp. AT3-A2. The sequence goes on along the minus strand of NZ_JAUBVF010000064.1, from coordinate 15,186 downwards.
AATAAATCGGGTCTGCGGGAGTGAAAGTAGAATTAATCGCTTGATTTGGATCGCCAACTCTGATAAAATAGGGAGGTGAGGTAGGATGATCGGGATCGATCGCCAATGTTTTCAAAAGCCGAGTTTGCAAAGGTGTAGAATCCTGCGCTTCGTCCTCAAAAACGGCAAATACTTGCTTTTGCTCGATCGCCCTCGCCCTCGGATTTTCCAACACCCGCAAAGCGGCTAAAATCATCTCGTCGTAATCGATGAATTCCCGACTCCTCAACAAAGCCTGATATTTTTGATATAAACCCCCAGCTACTGCTAAAATCTCATAACCGTCCCCAGTATCAAGAGCGCTCATTTCTAACAACTGTTCGGGAAACAAACCAGAAGATTTCGCCTCGTGAATCACAGTTTTAGCTACCTGCGGCAAAATTTCCGTCCGCAAAACCGATTGTCGCCGCAGCCTCTCCGTTTCCTCTCCATCGAATTGCTGTCCTTCCAACAAAACTTGATATCGACGGGGATTTTCGGCAATCCAAAGTTCTACACAGGTGCGAATTAATCGGTGACTTTGAGTTGGAGTAACTAAGGTTGAATTTTCTAAATTTAAACCCGACAAATCAGGATGGCGCATCGCAATATTCAAAGCTAAACCGTGCAAAGTGTGCACCGCAAAACCGCCTTGAGATAAAGACAATTGGGCCAATCTTTCCCGAATTTTAGCTTTAATATTAGCAGCAGCCGATCGCGTAAATGTCACGACAATTAACTGGCGGCGGTTGTGAAGCCCGTTGCGGGCGATCGCAATTGCCGACGCAGCAGCCATTCCCGTAGACTTCCCGGCCCCCGGAACCGCCGAAACAGCAAGGGGGCCGCCTTGCCAATCCGCCATGTCCTGCTGGCCCGCACGCAAGCTTTCGCGAATTTTAAGGCAAGCTTGCTCTCGCAAAACTGCCACAGAGTCTAACCCAGAGGAAATGTTGCCAGGGCGATCGATATTCGTTGTCGATCGCATAAAATCAGTATCAAATTCATCTGTCATTCGATTTTAGATTTTAGATTTTAGATTTTAGATTAGAAAAATATTTGTCGCGTTCAGCCTTTTTAAAGGGTATCCGAAACTGAGTTGCTTTAGGTGCGATCGTGTATGCCCAGAACCCAAACCATCAATCGATTTTAGATTTTAGATTTTAGATTGAATAAAGCAACCTAGCTTAGAAATTCGGGGGCTGGCGATGGGGAGCGAGGAGCTTTTTTCTTGCTCTACGGATGAATCCGGGGACTTGTTACCCCATTGTTTTCGGTCATCACACCGATATTTATTGGCTTTCATCTGCGTTCATCTGCGTTTATCTGCGGTTAAAAATCCCAAAGTATTCAACCTCTACCGTTTCCATTTCGGTATCGGCTAAACTAATGCTATCTATTCGAGCTTAAATTGAAACCAGCATAAAATTCAATAGCTGGTAAAAGCATAGTCATTTCTTACATGACATGGGAGGCATTAAGCCCCTCCCCCTTCACTTTCACTTTAAGCGGATTGACCCGCCTCGGCTGAACTACGCAGCTCTCTATCCCATCGCTAAACGCATTTGGGATTGCTTTTCTGAGGATGTTGTAAGCGGCATTCACATCAGAATTAATTAATCGACCGACTGATGTTTTGTACAACCCTCTTTTGATCCGCCTGCCGCTAAATGCAGTATCTTTGTCAGTCTTTCCATAGACAGGTATTGGATCTAAACCCAGAAAATTGGCTTGTGAAGTATAAGACTCTTCTTGCACGATTACCTTAATCCCAACCAGTCGAGCTTTGTATTCCAACATCTCAATTAGTCGAGCGTGAGGAATGCTGACAAAGTTTTGATTAGTTTGTTTTCCTAAATCAATCTCAGTTTTCCACTGTGCATTCTTGCCAATTATTAACGTCCCAATTTGTTGGGCGATTAAAATGTCAACAATCAGGCGGCTGGTATGATGCAAGTAATTATCAATTCTTTGGTGGCGACAGCGAGTCAATCGTTGAATGCGGGGTGAACTTTTACGACTTCCTTTCAATTGAGTTTGTAGCCGTGCTTTACGTTTGTTGTAGAACTGATTAATTGATTTTAATGGTCGCCCGTTAATCAGGAGCGGGGTAAAACTCGGTTGATTTGAAGTTAACGCCACTAAGTTATCCAGTCCTAAATCAATACTAGCTACAAATTTATTATCGCTGACGGTGGACTCCTGTTCACTTCGACTACGCTCAGTACAAGCATCATAAATTACCTCAATCACATAAGAATCGCATTTGGGAACCAACCTAACTTGACAAATTAGATCAGGACTTACTTTGGTTTTAATTGAGAGATTAGTACCCGAAAGCTTAATAATTCCTTTCTTCAGCAATTTGCTACTAATTGCTTGAATCGTGTAGACGAGAATATTTCGTCCTTTGACCTTATCTTTGTACTTGGGCAGTTTGGGGCGACCAGTAAATTTAGAGGGAGCGGTTTTGTAAGCTTTAACCGCTTCAAAAAACGATTTCCAATTCTTGTCCAATATCATCAAGATTTGCTGACTGACTTTAGCAGGTAAAGCCTTGTATGCTTCATGAGACTTCATTAAACGGTTCATTTCGTTGTAATTGACATAGCCCCATCCATAAACAAAGCTCTGACGAATGACGTAGTTAGCAGCATTGTAGAGATTCTTGGATTTAAAAGCTAATTCATCAATTTCGGCGAAACGGTGTTCTGTAGATTTAATGATGTGTCTCTCTGCTAATTGCATTTAGAGCCTCCATTTTTTAACGAGAGCAACATTTTTTTGTGTGAGTTTTCTGACTATATGATACTACTATTGTTTATTGATGCTTACAAATTTATTAAAGTTTTACAATACCCAAGCCTTTTTTAGAGGAGTCACCCAAAATGAAAACTCACCTCAAAATCAATTCCCCCCCGCCCAAACCCAACCCAAACCCAACCAACAGCAGCACAACTCGTTTTGCTGTGGCGGTATTCTTAACTTTATCTTCAGCCATTGCTTTGCCTAGCTGCGGAGGAGATCAAACGTCCAGCAGCGCTCCAGGCGGCGCAGGTTCATCCAGCATCCGTGAAAACCAAGTGACCGCATCGGCTCCACAATCGGCACCAGCACCCGAGCCAGCAGCCCAAAGGTCAAAAACTCCTGGTGCATCAAAAAAAGCAGCAGAAACGACCGCAACCCGTCCCCAACTGATTAAAAAAGCCGAACTCAGTGTAGTTGTTAAATCTATTGACGCCAGCACTAAATCTGTTACTAATATTGTCGAAAAACAGCAAGGCGATATCTTGGGTTTCCAAAATCAAAAGCCGCCGGATTCCAGTGTCCGCCAAACGGCGTCTGTGGAGATTCGCGTGCCTCAAGAACGTTTAGAAACTACTTTAGACGCTTTGGCAAAACTCGGAACTGTAGAGAACCGTTCTCTGAAGGCTGAGGATGTTACCGCTCAATTAGTTGACAGCGAGGCTAGGCTGCGGAACCTCCGCAAATCGGAGGAAATGGTGTTAAAAATTATGGAGCGATCGGGTTCTGTCGGCGATGTACTCAAAGCTGCTCAAGAGTTGAGCAATATTCGGGAGTCGATCGAACGCATTGACGCTCAGTTAAAAAGTTTGCGAAATCAAGTAGCCTATTCAACTATTAGCTTAACTCTAGAAGCAGCAGTATCGGCTCAACAAACTCAGGAACCTTCTCTAGGTTTGCGGGCGCAGGAAACTTGGGGGAAAGCGACTCATTCTGTGGGCGAATTGACGCTCGGTTTGTTTGCTTTGGGTATTTGGCTGTTGGCTTATAGTCCTTATTTTCTGTTAATTGCGGCTGCGGTTTACGGCTTTAATCGATTTAAGAAACAGGATTCTGTTCCGCAAATTCAAGAACCGAAACCGCCTCAGTAGTCAGTAGTCAGTTGTTAGTTGTCAGTTGTTAGTTGTTATTAGCTTTCCAGTCAACAGTCAACAGTCAACAGTCAACAGTCAACAGTCAACAGTCAACAGTCAACTAACAACTGACTAATCATCAATTTGCCATCCATCTTTGGTATAGTCTTCATCCACAATCTTTTTCGGACGCATCACCAGCACAACTCGCCCCAATAGCGAAAAATTCGGGGATTGTTCAAACCACTGCAGTTCTAAATTGCCCGCGTTATCGGCGAGGAAATAACTCTCAGCATCCCACTGTCTTTGGGCTCGATCGGCAATAATCAAAACTTCTTCAACTTTGCCTTGCAGCGGTACCGGCAATTTATCGCTCATTCCCAAAACCGCCACCGGATCTTCAGCGTTCAAGATTACCTGCCATCCGGGAATCGCCACCCAAGCTCCGGCTCCGGCTCCCGAAAATTTTACCATTCGGAACGGCTCGATTTCCTCCGGTAAAGGCACTGCCAGCAAATCTCTCGTAGAAAGCGGCAATTTGCCCACAACCGGGACAACGCGGGGCAATTGTTCCTCGGTATCGAGTCGGTAGACGGGCAAGCGGGGCGCTTCCCGTCTCGCAACTACGGTAAAATCAACGAGCAACTGCTCGATTTGCGCCCTAGCGGTTTGGCTGCTAGCTAATTTTAAACCGCGAGCAATTAAGCGCGATCGCTCTTGCAAATCGCTTTTCTGTCTAGCCAATTGCCAGCATTGATAAGCCATAGCATCGCCGGGAGTGTCTGTGAACCCTTGGGGGAGACTCCCGAAGTGCGAAAACTCCTTGATCGCTTTAGCAACTTGGCGAGCATCGTCAACATCCAAATTGTGGGTTAGCATCAAAGCAGCCGCCCCGGCCCGCTCTACTTGAGAGAGAATCCGAAACTCGTATAAAATATCGCTACCTTTTCCCAAAAAGTGCGATCGAACTTCCTCTGAAGCCCCAGCATTTACCATGCTGGTGTAGACTTGGGCTGCGACGCTCACTTGATTTTGCTGAATTGGCTCAAAACCAGTTTCTTCAAAAATCCTTTGAGAGTTGTAGCCAGCTTTTAGCAGTGCAGTGCAGGCCTGTCCCCACTCTACCCAAGTGCCTTCTTTGCGGCGGAGCGATCGAATTAATTTTTCGGCATCCACAGCATTGGTGGAGGGTGCAGATGCAGGAGGGGAGGAATCTTGCGGTGTATCAGTCATAATTGAATCAAAAACTAGCGCTAAGTTATGTGTTATTGGATATCGGCAAGGCTCGTGTCGCGGCAGAGCGATAGATTAATAGTAAGTGAGTTATGAGACTATTGTTACCGGAAAACGAGAGGAAAGCCCCCGACTTCAGGCTTGGGGATGAACTCGGCAGCGGATGCGGCTGCCTACAGTCTTAGAAAAATCCTGGTTGATTTCTAAAAGCATGATATGATTATATCATGCTAACAGTAACTCACGAGTACAAACTACGTCCAACCAAATCTCAAGTTCAAATATTTGAGATTTGGTTGTCTGTTTGTCGTCAGGTTTATAACTATGCCTTGCGAGAACGGAAAGATTGGGTAAATTCTCGTGAGTCTTCTGTTAATGCTTGTTCGATAGTTGGTGAGTATATTATCTCACCGGATACTCCTAGACCAACCTATGCTAGTCAGTGCAAAGGTTTGGCAGAAGCTAAGAAGCATTGTCCCGAATTAAAGACCCCTCATTCGCAAGTATTGCAGCAAACTTTAAAGGTTTTAGAGTCGGCATTTGTGGCAATGTGGGAGAGAGGGCATGGGTTTCCTCGTTTCAAAAAACGGATGCGATCGTTTGTTTTCCCGGCTGTTAAGGATGCAGCAGTGGAGAATGGAAAGGTTAACCTGCCTAAGATTGGGTGGGTAAGGATGAAAATGTCTAGACCCACACCAGAGGGTTTTATACTCAAGCAAATTAGAGTAGTTAAAAGGGCATCAGGATATTTTGTCATGCTGACCTACCAGTTAGCAGTCAACCTGCCCGCTCGCCCATCGTCAGGACATCCATTAGGGGTAGATATTGGGCTTGACAAATACCTCGCAACTTCAGATGGAGAATTAGTCAACAGACCGAGATTTTTTCAGGCACTTCACCGCGAGTTGAAATCACTGCAGCGAAGATTAAAGCATCAAAGAAAAGGGTCTAATAATTGGCTTAATCTCCAGAAAAAGATTGCTAGAATTTATCAAAAAATCAGTGATACCAGAAAGGATTGGCACTATAAATTAGCTCATCGATTATGTGACCAAGCAGGAATGATATTCGTTGAGGATATCAATTTTAAGGCTTGGGCAAAGGGGATGTTCGGTAAACATACTCTCGATGCAGCCTATAGTCAATTCTTCTCGATTCTGTCTCATGTGTGTTGGAAGCGCGGGGTGTATTTTGCTCGTGTTGATAAAAACTATACGAGTCAAATTTGCCCCCAATGTGGAACCCATACTGGTAAGAAAACCTTGGATGTCAGAATCCATAGTTGTCAGTCGTGCGGGTACACCACTGATCGCGATACAGCAGCAGCACAAGTAATTAGAGACAGAGGTATCCTTGCGGTCGGGCAGCTCGTGAGTAAAACTGCTTCTGGAGGCGTTCTATCGGGGATCGATAGTAATATCGGTCTAGAGTCGAGCCTGTGAGAGAAGAATCCCCCGCATTCTATGCGTGGGGAGTGTCAAGAAGGGGAGTTTATCGTATTGTTATGGATAATGCCATTTCAGAGCTAGATCAAATTAAACGCCAGCTCATGACCCTACACAGACCGAAAAAGCCCAAAATGCTGGTAGTAGACGACGAACCAGACAATCTGGATTTACTCTACCGCACTTTCCGACGAGATTTTAACGTTCTCAAAGCTGAGAGCGGAATTCGCGCCTTGGAAGTCCTCGGCATCGAAGGCGAGGTCGCCGTAATCATTTCCGACCAGCGGATGCCCGAAATGAAGGGAACGGAGTTTTTGAGCAAAACCGTGCCCCAGTTTCCGAATACGGTCAGAATTATCTTGACTGGTTTTACGGATATTGAAGACTTGGTGGATGCCATTAACTCAGGACAGGTTTACAAGTATATCACCAAGCCTTGGGACCCGAACGAACTGAAAATGGTGGTGCAAAAGGCGGCCGAGACTTATGAAATTCTCAAGCAGCGGACTGAGGAATTGGATCGCGCTCAAAATCAAATACAACTGTTAGCAACAATCATGCAAACGGCTGTGGATTATCCGAGTTTGGAAGCAAGTTTAGATCCAATTGCTACTGCTATAAGTGATAATTTTTTGGCGGACTCTTGCATTTTGCAACTGGTGGAAGGAAATGTTTTAATCCCAGTCCAAGGCTGTCACACCACGGGTTCAACTGTGGAAAATTGGCTGGCGGATGACCCTCTGGTTCGAGAAGCAATTACCTCTCAAACTATTCAGGGTGTTGTGAATATTGGACTCGACACCAACCTAGCGAGTCTGCCGCACTATCAGAAATCCGGCATTCAAGCTCACCTGAGCATCCCGGTGAGTCACAAAGGTCGATCGATCGCCCTGATTTCCATGCAGTGGAAACAACCTTGTTCCCTTCGCCCCGACGAACTCACAACAGTTCACCTCGCCGCTCAAGAAGTTGCTTTGGTATTGACGAGTTTTCAGGGTCATTAGTAATCAGTCATGAGTCATCAGTCATTAGTCCTTAGTCCGCTCTAAGTCTTGAGTTTAAAATGATAGCAAACCAATGAGTCTCGACAAAAGCTCATCGCTCGCTAACAAATGAAAAAGCATTAATGACTGGCGACAGCATGACATGAATGGACGGATTAATTATTCTTTCCGGCTGACCAATCACTAATCACTAATCACCAATTACCAATGACCAATGACTAATGACTAATAACGCCGAAGAAATTAAAACTATATTTAATCGAATTGCACCAGTTTACAACCAATTGAACGACTGGTTGAGCTTTGGGCAGCACCGGATTTGGAAGCAAATGACGGTGAAATGGAGCAGTGCGGGCCCCGGAAATACTTGTTTAGATTTGTGCTGCGGTAGCGGGGATCTAGCTTTGTTGCTGGCCAAACAAGCAGGACCGACCGGTTGCGTATTTGGAGTAGATTTTTCCGCCGAACAATTGGCCGTGGCGGCCAGGCGCGATCGACCTTTTCTTACCCCTGGCAGTCCCATTTCCTGGGTAGAAGCTGACGCCCTAGACTTGCCTTTTGCTGACAATTACTTCGACTGCGCCACAATGGGTTACGGCCTGCGTAACGTGACTGACATCCCCCGCAGTCTTCAGGAATTGCACCGCGTCCTCAAACCCGGTGCCAAAGCAGCTATTCTCGACCTCCACCGCCCCAGCAATTCCCTAATGCGGAGCTTTCAGCAGTTTTATCTAGACACTCTTGTAGTGCCCATTGCTCAGCAATTTGGCATGACTCAAGAATATGCTTACATTAATCCTAGTTTAGAAAAATTCCCGATCGGCCAGGAGCAAGTCGCGATCGCCAACAAAGCCGGATTTGCCACCGCCACCCACTACCCGATTGCCGGAGCTATGATGGGAGTATTGGTATTAGTCAGTTGACTGTTGTCAGTTGTCCGTTGTCCGTTGTCAACAGTCAACAGTTAACAGTTAATAGTCAACAATCAACAATTCCCAATTCCCAATTATTGATGAATCCGTCTGACATTTGGCTGTTGTTGGCCCCACCTGTAGTGGGAGGAATTATTGGCTATTTCACTAACGATATAGCTATCAAAATGCTGTTCCGCCCGTATCGAGCTATTTACATCAAAGGGCGGAAGTTGCCTTTCACTCCAGGCTTGATCCCCCGCAACCAAGAGCGTTTAGCAAAGCGAATTTCCGACACAATTATGGGTTCGCTGCTGACGCCACAGGAACTGCAAAACTTGGCGCGCCGCCTCCTGCAAACCGAGCGGATGCAGTCGGTGATTCTCTGGTTGTTGCAGTTGGCGCTGGATCAGGTAAAAGCAGACGCAGAGCAAAAAACGGCTAAAATTCTCGCTAACATTCTGCGAGATTTGCTGGGGGAATCTGTGCCGCGAATTCTCAAAGTTCTGGCGCGCCGGGAAGATTTTTTAGAAGCTCAGCTTAATCAAATTTTTGATCAAGTTTTGCTGGAGATTCAGCTTACGGAATCTCAGGCAGCTCAGCTTGCTGAGTGGTTGTTGCAGGTAGTAATACCCCCGGAAGTGCTGCGGCAGGCTTTAATTGACTTTTTGACGGATCGCAATATTTCGATTATCGATGAAGGGTTTCGAGAAAAAACCAGTGGCACTTATTGGGTAGTAGCAAATTTGTTTGGTTTGCGGAACACTTTAACTCGGCTGCGAACTTTTTGTCTGGATGACAGAGAAGCCACAAATCAGCGCTTAGCAGAGTTAACTATTTCTTTGGGAATTCGCGGGCGAATTCAGGAATGGCTGCAAAATTTGTCGATGCAAAATTTACCGGTTTCGACTGTGAGACAGTTGCGAAAAACTATGCGCGACAGTGTTCGCAGCTACGTTCAACAGCGGGGTACAGACGTACTTGAGGGGTTGACCAAATCTATTGACTGGGAAAATATTTCGCGGTTGCTTCTCAATCGATTGCAGACTTCAGCGGTGATGAACGCTTCCCTCGGAATTGTCAGCCAAGAACTGGCTTTGGTTTTAGAGCGTTATTTAGAGCGGGATTTAGAAAATATTGTAGCTCAGGCTATCCCGATTTTGAATATTGACCAGGTGATTGTCGATCGAGTGAAAGGTACTTCTCCTGAAGAGTTGGAGTTAGCAATTCAGGGAATTGTCAAAAGCGAGTTACAGGGAATTGTAAATTTAGGAGGGATTTTGGGCGTTTTTGTCGGCTGTTTGCAGACAGTTGTGCTTTGGATTCAGCGGTGATTTATTTTGGCAGTTGTGAGGTATTTGTTGTAGTCTAATATTCACTCGACTTGCGCCCACAGTACCAAAAACCAGGTTTTTAGACCGTATTGGCCACCTCAGTCAGAGGATTTTTGGTAAAAATCGGGTTTTTGTGGCCCAATCCTAATTTACTCATTTTCTAAATCTATGCCAGCCCCCAATTCGGACGATCGCACAAACATCCCAAAAAACCCCCGCAACCTCAGCCGCCAACAATATGAGCGTTTAACTGCAGAAATGGCCACTCCCTACCGGCCTCTGCGACAGTTTGTTTACGTAGCTTGTGGCGCTTCGGGCTTTATCGGCGGCTTGGTTTTCCTCGCTAAAATTGCCTCTGGCCGGGAAATTGGTTCTGCTTTGCCTAATTTTGCCCTCCAAGTCGGAGTGGTGGCCCTGATGGTGTTCCTGTTTCGCTGGGAGCAGCGCGCTGAGGGCCGATCCCCCAAGCCTAAGTAACAAAATTTTACAAATCGAGACAAAAATATATCTGAGGCAAGGAAAAGTTATAAATATAAAGAAATTATTATGAAATCGTGGTTTGCCAGCGATCCCTGTAATAATAACAATGTGGCTTCAATTGGGGTCAGCACATTTAAAGGCCCTAATCATAAACCGCTTGTAATTCGTTCAATTGGGGTCAGCTTTCATAAAGACCCTAAATATATAAAATCAATTTAAGCCCAGCGCCAGCCTTCACTTATAGAAGAGCTGGCGTTAGGTATTTTGCTATGATCGGGAGCTTGGGAGAGAGAATCCTATCAATTCAGGTTGCACTGTCGGTGATTGTTGACGGTTGACGGTTGACGGTTGACGGTTGAATCGCAGTCGCCAAACTGAATGGTTGAGTGTTATCAGTAGGGTGTGCACCCCGTACAGAGAGGCCCGTAGCAGCGCCCTGAACTGAGTTTTTTGCCTAGCATCCGATATATAGCCTTTCTCAAAAAGGTGAGGTACGAATTTTGACCTGGAAAGCTTGACAATACAGGGTTTCTGTATACCTCATTTATCTGAGAACCGCTATAGGTAATACCATTTCCCAAAAATCATGCAACTCTAGGCCGATGCTGGAAACCACGATCGACATCAGTCATTCGCAAATCTAAAATCTAAAATCTAAAATCTAAAATGGTATAAGTGCTGGGGCGATCGAATAATTTGGCATTTCCCGAAGACCTTAGCCTGTGCAGTAACTAATGAGATGTGTCAAAGTCGAAGTAGAAAAAGATGTTAGAAGATTTTACTATGGGTCGATCATTTTTCCAAGGGCGGTGGACGTTATTTTTAGCAGCCGGGGCGGGAATTGCATTTTACAGCAATGCTGCGGCGGCTGCCGAAAAGGTAGTGCTCAAATACAGTGCGATCCGAATGACTTTACCCGTCAGCGAATTAGAAATTTTTGCAGAAACTGGGCAAATGTCGCCCGCGTTAGAAATGCTGCTGGGAAATGCAAAAAAAGACCCAGAAGCGGTTCGCAACAGTCTGACGAGACCAGTAAAAGTCAGTCAAAGCTTTTTGGATCGGACGCTTAACAGCAAGGTTGGGGAAATAATTCTCGATGAAGTGGGTCAGGTAATTCGCACTCCTTCTGGGAATGCAAACCGAGAAGCTTTGAGATCAGCCTTGGTGATGTCGGCAACTAATGATAACGAGATTACAATGCTGGAAGCGATGAAGAATTATCCTACTCCAGAAGTTTATGTTGAGGGCGATCGTTTAGTTGAAGCTTACGGCAAACTTGTAGCTTTGTCAGAACAATTGGGCGGCGTGTCAGAACGACTGCAAGATATTTTAAATAAGATTCGCCTGCCTAGACTGTAGCGGATTTGGTCAAGGACGGTTGATTGCTTGCTTGGGGCGATCGCACTTGGGTTGCTGAACCTGCCTCAATTACAGGGGAGTCACTTTTTATTTGTGCAAAATTTGCCTAATTTTGACACCAGTTTAAAAAAAGAATGCAACCGTAGACAACCTCCAAACCTGACGGTAATCACTCATTCCCAAATCTCAAATCGTATAACTTGGCAGTAAAATCTACCTCGGGATAAATGTTACATAGTTTACAAAAACTTTAGAGGAAGTGCCCGTATTATTGCTGAGGAAAGTATTTGAACCAAAAAATGCGGGCAAGAGCTTGTGTATCCCCCATAAACTGAAATACGATCTGGTGGACATTGCAGATTATCTATCTTAAGATAGGTAAACGCTGTCAGAGTCAGGCGCTTGCGGAAAAACGGCTGGTCATTAGTAAGCTCGTGCTATAACAAATGCCATTGCCCAAGGAATTCCTCAAAACTCTTGACTAAAAAAAGTTGAAAAAAAAAGGTGAGAGACTGAATTAATTAACAGAACCTCAAATCCAAATAAAATCTTACTTTTCAGGGATCTACACTTTCACTCGCTCGACTCTATTTACCGGGTAAGACTAGCAATATGAACAACAATCCTATTCGTTCAAAAGACCGTTTTTTGGTTTTCGGCGCTCCGGCGATCGAAGATGCTGAAATTCAAGAAGTGGTGTCAACCATGAAAACAGGTTGGTTGGGTACAGGCCCTAAAGTCATGAGTTTTGAAAATGAATTCAAAGCTTACAAGGGTTCCCAGTACGCGATAGCTGTCAATTCCTGTACGGCGGCCCTGCACTTGAGTATCCTCGCTGCTGGGTTACAACCGGGGGATGAAGTCATTACTACTCCGATGACTTTTTGTGCCACAGTTAATGCGATTATTCACGCAGGCGCAACACCGGTACTGGCGGATGTAGATCCGGTGACCATGAATATTGACCCCGCTCAAGTCGAAGCTAAAATAACTCCAAAAACAAAAGCAATTTTACCGGTTCATTTTGCAGGTCGTCCCTGCGATATGGATGCGCTTTGCGAGATTGCTCGCCGTCACAACTTGAAGTTAATCGAAGACTGTGCTCACGCGATCGAAACAGAGTACAAGGGGCGGAAAGCAGGCACATTTGGCGACTTCGGATGCTTCAGCTTTTATGTCACCAAAAACATTACGACAGGCGAAGGAGGAATGATTCTGGCCGGCCGTCAAGAAGACGCCGACAGGCTCAAAATTTTAGCGCTGCACGGTATGAGCAAAGATGCTTGGAAGCGCTTCGGAGACTCGGGTTACAAGCACTACCAAGTGGTGGAGGTCGGTTTTAAATACAATATGATGGATCTGCAAGCTGCGATCGGCATTCATCAAATGAAACGAGTCACCCCTTATTGGCAGCGGCGGGAGCAGATTTGGCAGCGCTACAACGAAGCATTTGCGGATCTGCCGATTACTTTGCCCGCCAAGCCCGAACCGGATACAATTCATGCTTATCACCTGTACACCATTCTGGTAGATGAAGCCAAAGCAGGAATCAGCCGCGATGAGTTTCTCAACGCTATCAATGCTGAAAATATCGGTGTCGGGGTACATTACATGAGTATGCCGGAACATCCTATCTATCAAGAAATGTTTGGATGGCAGCCAGAAGACTATCCGAATGCTGCGTACATCGGGCGGCATACAGTTAGCTTGCCGATTTCGGCAAAATTAACAGATGCAGATGTGGAAGATGTAATTGCTGGTGTTAAAAAATGTTTGGCGATCGGCAAAGCTAAAAGTCCAGTTTTGGCAACAGCAGACTAAAGTCGTGGAATAGGTTGTCATTAAAACATCCTAGCTGTTTTTTAATAAAAGCAACTAGGATGTTTTTTAACTCCACAACGCTCTGTTAGTTTTTATGGCCTTGGCAGTTATTTTACTTAAATGTTATCGTTTTACAGTACAATCACTCTCAGGTTACGGAATCTGCTTTTAAATAAAACAAGATAAAACAAGACAGCTCTACAAACTGAGCACTCCTCTCCTATGTGAATAGGCCTGTTGCAACAGTCCTTTTTATCACTTTATTGAGCAGGCGGGACGCCCACCCACAAAAAAAATGACTCTTGTGAAATGGACAGGAGAACCCGTCTTAGTTATTTTTCAAGAAGTCTAATGTTTAGATGAAAGCCGAAAAACTTGAGTTAATAGAGAATTAATGCTATGTTAAAACTTAGTGCTTTATTCCCAATACATTCCCGAAACCGAGGAATTAGCGACGTATTTTTTTCAGTGTGCAAAGAATGGCAAGGCCCTGAATTGAAGGCTCGTATGGTTGTCCCGAGTTGCGATCGCGAATGTCGCGGCCCCAATGTAGTGGAAGCAATTCCGTCATTTCTGACAAAACTATATTACCGCAGCCCTAATCTTCCCATAATCAAGACAGAGAAGCGTTTTCTCAAAGATTTCAAAGATTTTGATCTGGCATACTTGTGGCCTGGTATATCATTAGATTTTGTAAAGAGGGTTAACAAGCAGAGCAAGCCCATTGTTTTGGAGGGAGTTAATAGTTATCAAGGCGAAGCTAAGATAATCCTTGACGATGCTTACTCTCGCTTGGGATTGGAACCTCAACACAGCATTACTCCAGAAAATATTCAGGATGAAAAGGAAAAACTCAAGCTAATTGATTTTCTGTTTTGTCCTAGTCCGATAGTAGCAAAATCGTTTCAAGAAGTCGGGGTTCCTGAAGAGAAACTACTTGTAACGACAGAAGGTTGGTGGCCCGATCGTTTCCCCAATTATCAATCTCAAAAACCGCCGCAGGATGAAGTTAACGTCCTTTTCCTAGGTTTTGCCTGCGTTCGCAAAGGGGTTCATTTGCTTTTGAAGGCTTGGGAGCTAGCTGGGATTAAGGGAACGCTGACAATTTTTGGAGCGATGGAGCCTGCGATCGCTCAAACTTGCAGCCATTTGCTGAAACGTTCTGATGTAGTTCACTTTGATTATGCTTTGGACTACAGTTCTGCCTATCGCCAAGCTGACTTTTTTGCCTTTCCCAGTCTTGAGGAAGGTAGCCCACTCGTCATCTATGAGGCGATGGGTCATGGTTTGCCCATTCTCGCTTCACCGATGGGAGGAGGCGGTGTTGTGCGTGATGGCATTGAGGGCATAATTCTTCCTCCCTACGATACTGACGCCTGGGTGGAGGGACTGCGCCAACTATCTAATTCTGCTGATTTGCGGGCTAAGATGGGAGCCGCCGCCCGCCAGCGAGCTTTGGAGTTTACTTGGCCAAAAGTTGCGGCGAGACGCGGAGAGCAGATTCGGCAAAAAATGCAGGCAAAATAAAAACTCAATAGGAGAGGACTGACGAAGAGTCCTTATTTGTTAAAATCTTTAAGAAACGACTCTTCGTCCTCACGACTTGCCCGATGAGGGTTATATGACAGGACTAGTACAGCTCGGCGTAAATACACAGACTATTAGGCCGCCAAGACTTTACCCTTATATGTCCACTTAAAAGGCTT
>NZ_JAUBVF010000063.1:0-36191 GCF_036705685.1 Microcoleus sp. AT3-A2 | reverse complement strand
TTACTTGAATGGCTTAATTGGAAATCAGAGACAAGCTGCATGAGTATAATTACTCACTACAAAAGTGACATACTCCCATCGAGATCGCGCTTCTGTGGGTTATGTGCCAGTTGAGATTGGGGTGGGAATCAATACTGGTTCTTTGATTCTGGGTATAGTGGGCGGAAAAAGCCGCATGGACGGTACTGTGATTAGCGATGCGGTTAATTTGGCTTCTCGGATTGAAAGTTTGACGAAGAATTACGGGGTGTCGCTGTTAATTACTCAGCAGACGTTCGATCGCTTGACAAATCCTGCTGATTATGCAATTCGAGTAATTGATAAAGTTCAGGTTAAGGGTAAGTCTGAATGGGTGACTGTTTATGAAGTTTTTGATGCGGATTGGCCGGAAGTTAAAGCGGGGAAGTTAGCGACTCTGCAACTATTTACTGAGGCTTTGTCTTTTTACAATATGAAGAATTTTAGGGAAGCTGCGGGACTTTTTGCGGATTGTTTGGGGCAAAATCCAGAGGATAAGGTGGCTCGAATTTATTGGGAAAGGTGTCAGTATAGCCTTTCTCAGTAACATGAGGTGCTCACGCGGGCATAGGGCATAGGGCATAGGGCATAGGGCATAGGGCATAGGCATAGGACTCACCCCATACGTCACTTTCTTGAAAACCGCTATAGTTAGTTGGTAGTTGTTAGTTGGCAGTTGGTAGTTGTTAGTTGGCAGTTGTTATTAGTTATTAGTCATTAGTCATGGGTTAGCGATCGAGCGTCATCAGTCAACAGTCAACAGTCATAAATAAGCAATAACCAATGACTAATGACTGCTGACTAGGGTTGTTCGATCGGCAATTCTATGATAAATTCTGCTCCGTGGCCGAGTGCAGATACGCAGCTAAGTTTGCCACCGTGTTCTTGGACAACTTTGTAGGAAATTGACAGACCTAAACCGGTACCTTTGTCGGCGGGTTTTGTGGTAAAAAAAGCCTCGAATAACTGCTGGGAAACTTCTTCTGGCATACCGGGGCCGTTGTCAGAAATCCTAATTACAGCATGGGAGTTTTGGACTTCAGTCCTAATTTTAATCTTGCTGCGGTTAGCTTTGACTTCAGCAACTGAACGCCCTTCGTTGTATTCCTCGATCGCGTCGATCGCATTTCCGATCAAATTCATAAATACCTGATTAACTTTCCCGGCATAACACTCAACCAAAGGCAAATTTCCATAGTCCTTAACTACCGCAATTTCGGGATAGTTGCCTCTGGCTTTCAGGCGGCTTTGCAGAATCAGCAACGTTCCTTCAATCCCTTCGTGCAGGTTAACTTTGCTCATTTGAGAATCGTCTTTGCGAGAGAAATTTCTGAGCGATCGCACGATTTCCCGAATGCGATCGGCCCCAACCTGCATCGAAGACATCGCTTTCGGCAAATCTTCTAGCAGAAACTCTAATTCGATATCCTTAATTTGATCTTGAATTGCTGCCGGCGGCTGCGGGCAGTGCTTCTGGTACATATCGAGCAAATTCAGCAAATCTTCGGTGTAGTGGCCGACGTGGACGAGATTGCCGCAGACGCTGCTAACAGGATTGTTAATTTCGTGAGCAACACCGGCTACCATTTGACCGAGAGTAGACATTTTCTCAGTATGAATTAATAAGGCTTGAGTTTGCTGCAATTCGTGCAAAGTATTTTCGAGTTGAAGTTTTTGTTGGGTTAACTCTGTTTGCGATCGTCGCAAAGCTTCTTCACTGCGTTTCTGCTCGGAAATATCAGTAATTAACCCTTCCAAAGCTATCAAATCTCCAGAGTCGGAAAACACTCCCAAACCTTGCTCCCAAACCCATTTTACTTCGCCATTTTTAGAAGTAATTCGGTAATTTAGCTGATAGGGTCGATTTTCTTGTAAGGCAACTTGCACGGCATTCCACAAATTTTCGCGATCGTCCGGGTGAGTCAATTCCGAGATAGAAACTTCCCGAGTGCCGATAAATTCTTCAGGAGAATAGCCGGCTAACTGATAGCAACCTTCGCTGACAAACTCCATACTGCGATCGGCATCGTTGCGAAAACGGTAGGCCATTCCCGGCAAATTGCTCATCAGCGTCGCCAAGGCCCGCTGGCTTTCCCGTAGGGCTTCTTCGGCGTGTTTGCGATCGGTAATATCCGTCATCACCCCCAGCATACAGAGTTCGCCGTCCAAATTAATCAACTCTGCTGACAGCAAACACACCACCACCGATCCCGACTTCATCCGAAACTCGCATTCCTGATTGCGAACAACACCTTGTTCGTGCAAACTTCGCCTAAAATTAAGTCGGTCTTCAGGTCTTACCCAAATATTTAACCCCGGTACTGTATTCCAGGTCGTTTCTTCTAAATCGTAACCAGTCATCGACAGAAAGCTGTCATTAACTTCAATAAAACGGCCATCATCAAAAGTAGTAATAATCATCGGATCTGGACTCGACCGAAAAGCCTTAGAAAACTTTTCTTCCGATAAACTCAACTTTTTAATAGCCTCTTCCAACTGACTTGTCCGCTCTTTAACCCGGCGTTCCAATACTTCATTAGCCTGCTTCAGGGCTTCCTCAGCCTGTACCCGATAAGTGATATCGCGCACCACGCCTTGCAGCCCTATTTTGCCGCCGATATCCATAGAAGTTAGCAGCACTTCCGCCGGAAACTCAGAACCATCCAAACGACGGTGCCGCCAGTCAAAACGGCAATTTCCCGATCGCATAGCCGTATTAATTCGCTCTTGATAAAGACTCATAGAATCTTGTCCGTCTGGTTGCAACGGCGGGCTGAACTCCGAAGGATGCTTGCCGCAAAACTCCGATTCAGTGCTGCATCCAAATAACTTTAAAGTAGCCGGATTGTAATCCAAAAACCCCTCTTCGTCTAGCAGCATTACCGCATCAGTCGTCGATTCGTACAAAGTGCGAAACTTTTTTTCCGACGCCTGCAAAGAAGCAATCAACTGCATCTTTTCCTCAGCCGCCCGCTTTTGCTCAGTAATATCCTGCATTACTTGAGAAAAGCCCTGCAACTTTCCCCTTTCATCGCGCAAAGGAGTAACAATAATATTCGCCCAAAATCGCGATCCGTCTTTGCGAAGCCGCCAGCCTTCATTTTCGTATCGACCTTCTGCCACCGCCAGGATTAATTTTTCTTTGTGCTTGCCGATTTCAATATCTTCTTTACTGAAAAAACACTCCGAATGATTGCCGACTATTTCATGAGATATGTATCCAAAAATGCGTTCTGCACCCGAATTCCAGCTAGCTACATACCCATCAGGATCTAACATGAATATAGCGTAATCCTTAACACCTTCAATTATTAAGCGCAGGCGTTCTTCGCTTTCTCGAAGTGCAGATTCTGCGTGCTTGCGCTGGGTGATATCTTCTACAAAACCTTCGTAGTAGAGCAATTTACCCGCTTCATCGCAGACAGCCCGCGCATTTTCAGCGATCCAAATTATTGTTCCGTCTCGGCGATAAATCTGCGACTCAAAATCCGATACGATGCCCTGTTCTTGCAAAGCAGAAACAAACTGATCGCGGCGATCGGGATTGACGTAAAGCTGATCGCTGATATCAGTCAGAGAACCCATCAATTCTGCGGCGGAACTATATCCGTAAATGCGAGCCAAAGCTGGGTTAGCGCTGATGTAGCGACCGTCTTGGGTTGTTTGAAAAATGCCCGACACCGCATTTTCAAACATACTATAATATTTTGCTTCCATTTGGTGCAGTGCCTCCGCGACATTCAGGCATTCTATCGCTTTATTTCCTAGTTTTTGATTTCCCACTTTTGAATACCCTGCTCTTGTGTGTGAGTTGAATATTTTGGTCTACCGCCTGTTAAATTCGAGCCGTTAGTTAGGTTGAAAGATGGTGTGTCGCAGCCGGAGACGAGTGTGTTTATTTATCTGTCCTACGGGGCTGTTAGTTGTTAGTGGTTGCTGCCGAAAGTTGATTTGATCGGGTATTTATTTGAGGTTTGACTGGCTGTCACGATCGCATTGGCACATCGAACGACCTATGATGCAGGTGTTCTAGCAAAACCCGTTCGTTGAAATCTCCCTGAATATATTAGCCGTTGAATACCCTGAAATAAGTTAGTAGCAAGGAGGTTGTTACAATAATAAAAGGCAGCGACTTGTACAACCGCAAGACTCTATTTTTAGGATTTGGGTGAGAGTACGATCGACTCTTACCCGAAGCAACTAACCCGCCTGCAAGAGCTAAATGCTCGCTGTCCTTGCTGTCAGTCGATTTGAGATTTTAGATTAAAGTTGACTCCACAGATGAATCTGGGGCTCCCTAATGTCTAAAATTTTTTGGTCTCCACAACTCCTGTCGGAAACTTTTATCGGTCTTTGGGTGCTCTGAGTTACTGTTAAGTATTATTGCTGATAGATAATACAGCAGACTACTGGCAGTTGTACGATCTGGGGTTTCTATGTAAAGTTGGCACAACAATAGCGTAATTGTTGTATCAAAAAATTCATATTCTGCTACTGCAGGCGGAAAAATTCTGTAGCGGTGCTGGCATTTGAGCAAAAATCGAGGCCCGATCGCGCAAAATTTGATCGGCAAGTCTGGTAAAATCCCGATCGATTCTCGGTTTGGCCGCAAAGCTCGATCGGGCTAAATTTGACTAAAAACTAATAAATGACAGATTCTCCTCTCCTAGCAACGCCAGAGTTATCCCCTGCTTCCACCCAGACGGCAGATTCTCCTGTGTGGCCAGCCCTCCTGCAACAACTGTTAGACAGACAATCTCTCTCACGCGCCCAAGCAGCCGACTTAATGCAGGGATGGCTAGCAGAAGCTATTCCCCCCGTCCTCTCAGGAGCAATTTTAGCGGCCATCCAAGCCAAAGGCATCTCTGCCCAAGAATTGGTAGGAATGGCTCAGGTATTGGATTCTCAGTCGCTTGCAGGTGAGTCGGAGAGCGTTTTCAATTCCCAATCTCCAACCTCCAATCTCAAATTAATTGATACTTGTGGCACGGGCGGCGACGGCGCTTCCACCTTTAATATTTCCACTGCTGTCGCTTTTGTGGCCGCCGCCGGCAAAGTTCGAGTTGCCAAACACGGAAATCGATCGGCATCAAGCAAAGTGGGTTCTGCTGACGTGTTGGAAGCACTCGGAGTCAACCTCAACGCCGATCCGGCGAAGGTGAGAGCTGCGGTAGACTCTGTGGGCATCACCTTTTTATTTGCGCCTGGGTGGCATCCCGCACTTAAGGCTGTAGCGTCGCTCCGGCGCACTTTGAAGGTAAGGACTGTTTTTAACCTTTTAGGGCCCCTTGTCAATCCTATGCGCCCTACAGGGCAGGTAATTGGGGTGTTCGATCCTAGTCTGGTACCAACTATTGCCCAAGCTTTGGGCGAGTTGGGGACTGAGTTAGCTGTAGTCGTTCACGGCAGAGAAAAATTGGACGAGGCGGGTTTGGGTGATGTGACTGATTTGGCGGTTTTGTCGGATGGCAAAGTGGAACTGACTACTTTAGACCCGGAAAAGGTAGGATTGACACCAAGTGCGATCGGCTCGTTAAAAGGCGGAAATGTTGAGGAAAACGCCGAGATTTTGCGGAACGTTTTGCAAGGCAAAGGTACGTCCGCACAAATGGATGTTGTAGCTTTGAATGCGTCTTTGGCTTTGCAGGTGGGAGGTGCAATTCCTATGGGTTCTCACGCAGCAGGAGTTTCTATGGCTAAGGACATTTTATTGAGCGGTGAATCTTGGTTGAAGTTGCAGCAGTTGATTGAGTTTTTGAAATGAAGGAAGTTCGGCAACGGATTTTGTAACGGATGTAACGGATGTAACGGATGGAAGAAGGATGAAGGAAAAAGGAAAAAGGAAGAAGGAAGAAGGAATTTTTGGTTTTAAGTGACCAAGAGTAAAAATTATTTAATTCTAAATTTTTCTTTACTTCTTCCCTCGGACTTCTTCGTTTTTTTTAAGAGCGCGATCGAAATTCAATGACATCTTGCTTAATAGTCACATCTTTATTACCAAAAAAGTCGTGACCCAACAGTCCGATATCTAGGGATGGCGAGACGGCCACAACCACATTGTTAACTGCCAGACCACCTGCTTCCATAGAAGTCAGGCGACCGAGGGGAAAAGTAGCCACTCCGTTGGGAGTTTGTGCTTTTACTGTTCCCTGGAGAACAACGCCCAAGGCTTTAGCCATTGCTGGTGTAATTACTGTGCCACTAGCTCCAGAATCTACCATCATCTCGAACTTTTGTTTGCCGTTAAACGTGACTTCTATGACGGGGATATTAGCCTCTCGCCGTTTGATTTTTGCCTGAAACACTCCCGACTTTGCCGCCGCCGAAGTGGTAGGCGTCAATTCTTCGGGGAGAAAACCGCAGACTGATTGGCTGAGGTTGAGGGTTCGGCCTGACGAGCTCCGCATGAAGCATCCCTCACTTTCTTGAGCCACTGCTCGCGAGGAGTTGGCAACAGTCCCTATTAAAATTGAACTGCTCAGAGAAATAACTGTTGTTACAACCAGTAACGGTTTGCACAGTTTTTGAGAGTTCAGTAGATGCTTGTATAAGTTTGAGAGTAAAGGCAAGGGAGATTTGCTGGCCATAGTTTCGTTAAACGCTGTAGCTCGATCGTAACAGCGACAACTGCCTTTTGGTATAGATATAGAATTTCCGCCCGCCTCCTAAGCTGCTGGCAGATAAATTGCTGGCGCGGGGGGAGATGGAGAATTTGCACTTATTGCTGCTTTTTGATTACCTGTGGCATAAGTGCCTCCGGCATCGGGCCTCCGGCATAAGTGCCTTGCTTTTCCGAACCCTTGCACAAATTAAAATAATATCTGTATATTGCCGACTAGCATCAAATCCCTGGCAGTGGTAAGAATTAAACCAAACGAAAGTAATTAAGGATGCCATGTCACTTTCAACTGCACAACCCGCTCTCCTAGTCCTGGCTGACGGTACTGCTTACCGCGGCTGGTCCTTTGGCGCTGACGCCACCGTCGTTGGCGAGGTAGTATTTAATACGGGAATGACGGGCTACCAAGAAGTATTGACCGATCCCAGCTATTGCGGTCAAATTGTAACTTTTACTTATCCAGAATTGGGCAATACCGGGGTAAATCTCGAAGACGAAGAATCCTCGCGCCCGCAAATTCGGGGCGCGATCGCCCGCAACGTCTGCAGCCGCCCCAGCAACTGGCGCTGTTCGCAATCTCTGCAAGACTACCTAAAACAGTACGATATCCCCGGAATTTACGGGATCGACACCCGCGCCCTGACTCGCAAAATTCGCACGGTGGGAGCGATCAACGGTGGCATTTCGACCACGATTCTCGACCAGGCAGAGCTTTTGGAGCTAGTACAAGACGCCCCCAGCATGGACGGGCTGAATCTAGTCCAGGAAGTCACCACCCGCAAGGTTTACGAGTGGTCTGAAGCCACGGACTCGGTTTGGGAGTTCAGTCCTACAGTCAAACCTGCTAACGGCAAAATGTGGACGGTGGTAGCGCTAGACTTTGGGATCAAGCGCAACATCCTGCGGCGTCTGGCGAGTTACGGGTGTCGGGTCATCGTTGTCCCCGCTGACACCTCGCCGGAGGAAATCCTCAAATACAACCCGGACGGCATTTTTCTGTCCAACGGCCCCGGAGATCCGGCGGCGGTAACGGAAGGGATCGCTACTGCGAAAGCTTTGTTAAAGTCGGACAAACCCGTATTCGGCATCTGCATGGGACACCAAATTTTGGGACTTTCCTTGGGTGCAGAAACTTTTAAACTTAAGTTCGGCCATCGGGGATTGAATCATCCAGCGGGTTTAACCGAGCAAGTAGAAATTACTAGCCAAAATCACGGTTTTGCGATCGACCCCGATTCCCTAACCCCCGAAGTAGAGATTACTCATCTCAATTTGAACGATCGCACCGTAGCCGGATTGAAACATAAAACTCTGCCACTGTTCTCAGTGCAGTACCACCCAGAAGCCAGTCCGGGCCCGCACGACGCCGATTATTTATTCGATCGATTCGTGCAGTCAATGCGAGACAATCAGAAAGTAGCCAGCAGTAAGTAGTCCTTAGTCAGCAGTCATTAGTCAGTAGTCATCAGAGGCTGTTTATGTCGATCGCTTCTGACTAATGACCAATGACTAAAAAACTGTAGACAAAAGACCAAAAAACTCCTATAATGAAGCCTCGACTTTAAGCCATATCTAGCTAGGAGGGTGTCATTCCTGAGTCATTGACCCTGACCGTTAGCCTCAGAGGCACTCGCGAAGTCAAGAATAACTATCAGTTATTTCGCTTGACTGGCCTGCTGGACGCTTTTTCTGAGGCCACTTTTCGGAAGGTAATAAGCAAATGTATTGACGAGGGCCCAAAACACGTAATTTTGGACTTGTCTCAGATAGACTTTGTGGATAGTTCAGGCTTGGGCGCACTTGTGCAACTTGTCAAAAAAGCCCAAACCTTGGAAGGGACATTGCAAATTGTCTCAAATCCCCGCGTAACTCAGACTGTTAAACTGGTTCGCTTAGAGAAATTTTTGTCTTTGCAGCCTTCGGTTGATGAGGCGGTAAAAAACGTCAAGGATGCTTGACGCCAAAGTGGATTAAATTAGCTATCCGGTTCTAAACGCTGGATAGCAAATTTTTATTTTTTTGCTGGTAAAACAATACCAATTTACCCAGAAGCTGTGACACGCGCCAGCCGCTATTTCTCCGATGCTTAGAGTTTCGGTGGATGGGCAGTAAAATATGTGTGGCAAACACGCGGAAAAATGGTATAAAAATTAGAGCATCCCGATTTGGTAAAAAGCCTTTTTTAGGAGTGCGATCGTCGCGCCAAGCTTTGCCTATATATCTCGCTTCGTGCTCTGAGAGCGAACAGTCCTGTAAAAGCTATAATTGCGGAAGTGACGAAAGACGAAATAAGTAAGTAACTAGAAAAACCAAGCTGTGCGGAAGTTTTATTTAAAAAAGTATGTCGCCGATCGCAGATGACGGACTCAAACTGAGTCTGACGGATATCAGTTTAAATCGAGTGCATCCTGCGAGGGCTACACCAGCAGAAATAGAAAGAATTTCGCCTGCAGCCTGGGCATATTTGGGAGATGCAGTGTACGAACTCTACGTTCGGAGTTCGTACTTAGTGCCACCCAAAAGATTGCAAGCTTATCACGAATTGGTGGTGGGGCAAGTACGAGCCGAAACTCAAGCGCGTCACTTGCGATCGCTCTCTCCTTACTTGAACAGTACAGAATTAGCAATTGTCAAGCGCGGCCGCAATGCTGCAGCGGGCCGTTCTAAGCGAGCAGATCCAGAGATATACCAACAAGCCAGCAGCTTAGAAACTTTGATCGGATATTTGTATCTCACCGATCCCGAAAGATTGACCGAACTTCTGGCACTTTTAGATATTGAGACTTAAAGGATTTAGCAGTTAAGAGTTGCGAATGAGGAGGGATTAATTAACCATCCTTGCACGGCCAACATAAAACCTCAAAAATCTTGATGGGCAAAACAGGATTTATCAGTTATTAACTAGCAATTTGAACACAGCAAAATCCTTGCTCCCTCCCTAGAATATCTAAAATCTCAAAGCCCCAAGATTGCTCCCTCAATCAAGAATCTCAAATCTACAATCTACAATCGACTAGCCTTCAGCCAAAACGTTTTGACTACAAGAAACCAATGAGAAAATTTACCAGACCCAACTCCTCGCGATCGAATTCCGACAGCAAGCCATTCAAAAGCGAAGGCCGCCGTCAGGACTCACAACCATCCTCTCCCCGCTTTGAACGCAAGCCCCGTCCCGATACTCGCGGAGTAGACGCGCCTCAAAAGCGATCGACCTTCGCCCCGCAATCGCGAGAAATGCCCGTGAGAGCAATTTTCAAACGGAGAGTCGATTCCGACAGCCAACCGGAAATTCGCAGAAATAATCATTTCAAAGACAGAGACAGCAGCCCGCAGGAATCCAGGGGCAATTATTACCAAGACAGAGACAGCAGCCCGCAGCCGGCCCGCAACAATTTCCGAGACAGAGATAGAGACAGCAGCCCGCAACCGGCCCGCAACAATTTCCGAGACAGAGACAGAGACAGCAGCCCACAGCGGGCCCGCAATAATTTCCGAGACAGAGACAGCAGCCCACAGGAATCCAGGGGCAATTATTACAAAGACAGAGACAAAGACAATAGCCCGCAGGAATTCCGGGGCAACCATTTCAGAGACAGAGACAAAGACAGAGACACTCGCCCTGTTGACACTGCCTCAAATACAGTCGTGCAACCAGACGCAGACACAGACGACATGATTTACGGTCGCCATGCGGTGCAAGCAGCTTTAGAAACAAACCAAGTCCTCAACCGGATCTGGGTTGTTCCGCACCTGCGCTACGATCCCCGCTTTCATAGCTTGCTAACCGAAGCAAAAGCCAACGGCAGCATTATTGACGAAGTTGACGATTTGCGCCTCGACTACATCACGCGCAAAGCAAACCACCAAGGCGTAGCCGCCCAAGTATCAGCTTACGAATACCTGGATTTGAGCGAACTGATCGCAAAGGCTAAGTCGGCTTGCGAAGATCCAGTAATTGTGGTGGCAGAAGGACTCAACGACCCGCACAATCTAGGGGCGATCATTCGCACCGCAGAAGCATTGGGATCTCAGGGCATGGTGATTCCCCAGCGGCGGGCTGTTGGGATTACCTCGGCAGTGAGAAAAGTGGCAGCAGGGGCATTGGAAAGCCTGCCCGTGGCGAGGGTTGTCAATCTTAACCGGGCGCTGGAAGAACTCAAAGAGGCTGGATTCTGGATTTATGGCACTGCAGCAGGCGTCGGTCAATCTATAGAGACAGTCAAGTTCTCCGGGCCCACTGTTTTAGTGGTGGGTGGTGAAGCTGACGGTTTGAGCCTTTTGATACAGCGCGGATGTGACGGATTAGTTTCAATTCCTTTAAGGGGCCATACTCCTAGCCTGAATGTCTCGGTAGCAACGGGGATGGCTTTATACGAAATTTACCGTCAGCGCGGGCCCAAAAAGTTTCACGTACACGGATCGTAAAGGTGCTTGAAAAAAAGAGCACAACAGAGTAGTTTATTGTGGATGCCGCCCAGAATTGAGTGGCACCACACCCGGAACAAGTAAGAATAGCCGATCGACTGTCGTTACTTGTTCAGGCGAAAGTAGAAGGGG
The DNA here is from genome assembly GCF_036705685.1 of Microcoleus sp. AT3-A2. NCBI lineage: Bacteria > Bacillati > Cyanobacteriota > Cyanophyceae > Oscillatoriales > Microcoleaceae > Microcoleus > Microcoleus sp. AT3-A2. Next base: position 24,997 of record NZ_JAUBVF010000063.1, on the reverse strand, counting down.
CGTAGCCCCTAGGTTCAAACAGGAATTCGACACCCATCTATTTAGATATATTTAAATAGGTTTGGATCGGTTCTTGGCAGCAGTCAGCCACGTGTAAATAACAAAAGCCTAGGCGTGTTCGCAGCACCCAGAAAACACCGTCAAATACATTAGAAAAGCAGATGAAAGAATTCTTGATTAGCTTGCTCAACTTTTTCGGATTGGCTTGGTGGGTTGAAGTTAAAACTTCAGCGCCGCGGTGCATTTACTATTTTGGCCCGTTCTTAACCGATGGAGAGGCGGAAGCTGCAAAAGCAGGATATGTAGAAGACATAGAAAATGAAGGGGCAGAAGGTGTTAGTGTTTCGATTCACCGCTGCAAACCAATTACTTTGACGGTTGCAGAAGATATGGGAAAGCTTGGTGATGCAGGGCTGTGGCCGGTTTTGAGCGGTCAGTAGCAACAGGGGAGTTTTGAGTTTTGAGAGGGCTACGCTTCTATCGCAACGCTGTGCGGTTTTGAGTGGTGATTTATAACTTCAAAACTGTTGAGTGTTGGGTGATAAATTGCTTGTGACAAAATCCCAACTCAACACTCGCAATTGCCAACTGCTTCGGGGTGACTCTCAATCCAATGATCGATGTCTGCAACTACCCGATCGGGAATTTCCCAAGGGAACAAGTGGGCGGTATTTGGATAGCACTGCCACTGACAATCGTGGAGGTGGCGGGCGGTTTCTAAACTGGATGCTGAGGTGATGTGCCGATCGGCCTCTCCGGCGAGCACCAAGCTGGGACATTGAATGTCGCCGAGGTGGATCAGTCGATCGTATCCTGCCCTGAGAGCGGTATTTAATGCCTTCGTGGCCGTGTTGGAAGTCTTGAGGTAGGCGGGAGTACCTGCCTGTGCTAAGTAGCGGTAAGGGGTGGCGTTATGCTGCTGTATCAAGTAGCGAAAGAGCGATCGCCTAGCAAAAGTATCAATATTCCACTGCCAACCGGGTATCACCCAATTGATAATTCCCGCTAAACCGGTGTAAAGGTTATCTTGCCAAGAGATGGGAGGGTGACTTCCTCGCGGTTTTGCTGCGGATGCAAGTAAAATCAAACCGGTGACTCGCTGGGGATATTTCATGGCTAATTCCATCGCTAAAATCCCTCCCAAAGACCATCCGATCACCAAACACCGATCGACTCCTAATTTGTCTAATAGTGCTTCTAAATCGACCAGATGGTCGGTCATTTCAAAGAAAGTTGAGGTGCGGCTGTTGCCGTATCCGCGCAAGTCTGGGGCGATCGTCTGGAACCGCTTTGATAAGTGTTCTGTGAATACGGACATACAATCGCCGGAACCTGGATGGCCGTGCAAGCAGAGAATAGGAAATCCTTTGCCTTTGACGGAAACACTGAGTTGTTGATGCGGCATTTTTTAACTGTTTGGGCGGTGCGTTGTCCCCCGCTATAAATTGTATATTCCAGCGGTTAAAAGCTGGGGTTTCGGACCATGTAATCGGCAATTTTAGAAATAGACTGGCGCATTTGTAGCTCGCCGCTGCGGCTGTCAATCACAGTAATCACATAGGCCTCGTCGTCAATGCTCATCGCTAAAGTTGTGCCGAGCACCTTGGAATTTTGACCAGTTTTTTCGCCCAACCACTGAGCTTTAGTTCCTTGTAAGGCGGCAAATCCCAGAGCGTGATCGTACTGGCGGTTGAGAGTTTCTATTAATAGTTTAGCACCGGGTGTTTCGCCGTTGTAAATTTGCACCATCATTTCGGTGAGTTCGTTAGCAGTCAGGCGGTTGCGACCAGAACCGGGGTTGGAGGGCATAATTCTTTCCCCCATTAATTTGAAGTTGACGCGGGTGACTTCGTAGCCGCTATTATCTAAATATTGATTGATGTACTCCGAACCTAAATAATCGATTAGTTGATTGGTGGCGATATTGCTGCTGCGATAGATCATTTCTTCTAACAGTAGCTGTAGCGGATAATTGCGATTCGACCTAATCTTTGCCGATGCGTCTTCGGTGAAATTACCGCGAGTGACTAATACTTCCTGGTTCAGACTAATTTTTTCTTTATCGACTTTTTGCATCAGGGCGACAGCAATCGGCAATTTAATTAAGCTGGCTGGACTTACAGGAGGTACATCGCCCCGCAGGTTTACGCACTCTCTAGAAAGGTTGCAAATGCCGATCGAAGCTTGAGCCGACAAACCGCTTTCCCTGGCAAGCGCACCCAACAAATCAGATTTTGCTTGCTGCACTTGAAAGGTTGCTGCTGTTAAATTTTCCCGGTATTCTTGAGTTTTTGAGGCAGTGACGGAAGCTAAAAATGAATTTTGAGGAACTTCCTGCAAGTTGTTGAGAGCCTGATGCCAGAAAAATTGAGTTTGCTGCGAAGATGCGATCGACTTATTTTGCTGCTGTTTAGTTTCTACGGCTCTGTTGGCTAAACGGACTGCTTGCTGTAAGTTGTCGTTAGCCCTCTTTTCTACTAATATTTGAGCTTCTACTGCTTGCAACTGCTGTAGCAGTTGTTCTGGAGGATTGGCTGCGAAGGGAACTAAGCCGGAAAGGATGCTTGGTTCTGGGGAGGGAGAGGAGGGTTGTTCTAATTCGGCGATCAGCCCATCGCGAATTTTGTAGAGTTCGTCTAGGGAACGCGGGTTAGATGATTGAGAGAATGAACTTGCGATGGTTAACATCTGAACCAGTCCAATGCCGGCTACTACTGCCGCCATCTTGTTGGCGATCGACAAAAAACACCTGATATCTCGCATATTTAACATCCTCAACACCACCACATTCAATATAAGCAGCTATTGTTACATCAGTCAAACGGTTTGAGATTTTAGATGGGAGATTTTAGATTGAAGAAAAAATCTCAAATCTCAAATCTAAAATCTCAAATCTAAAATGGTTTTGATCGCCCCAATGTGGCAAAATAATCAAAATAAAGGGAGCGATCGCACCAAAGCAATCAACCCCCTTTAAATATTGGGAACTCTCTACTTTTTGCGCCGCCGTCGCCAGTCAACACCCAACCGCTTGAGATAATCCCAGCCGCGTTGGGGCCAGACATGATCGCTACCAATCTTTTCGGCAATCCAGCGAGCGACTTTGGGGCCTGTCCAGTCTCCGCCGCCGGGGGCAGGGCCTTGCAGCGCTTGTCGCAGTTCTTCTTGCTGTTCAGGATTCAGCAAGGATTTTGCAGGAGGGGGCTGGCGGTCTCCGCTGCGATTTCTCACAGAGTTAGGCCCTTCTCGGTTGTAGCGCTGGACAATTTCTTTGGCGTAGTCGTAGTTGAGGCCTACGACTTGGGCTGCTTGTTTGATAGTCCAATTTCGGGACACTAACAGCAGCAAGTGCCAGCGGCGCGACTCTGTGGTGTTTTGTGCCTGCCGGTAGCGAATTTTGAGTTCCTCTGCCGTCAGGTGGGATTCTAAGTGAGCTTTAGGTGGCATTCCTCCAACGGGGCATCGGGAACTTCTTACCATATATCTTTGGTTTTGGGGATAATTCCGGATGAAATTATTTTCCTGGGGATCGTTCGGGCAAATAAGTAGCTTTTTTTACCCCAGATGCACGCAGCTAGTCGCATTTGAGGAAGGACTGCTGTTTTTTTGCAGGTGCGCGCAACAGGAGACTTCGGCGTGGCGGTGAGCGTTTCGAGCTTTTTTGTGAACCCCAGATTTCTGACAGGCTTGTTGACCGAAAGCAGCCAGGATACAAGCCCCAGGATTCATTCCTTCGGAGACTCAGTACCCAGAAATAAAAAACCTGTATCCGATGAAACTTGCCCCCCGAATTGATCCGTGGGGTCAATTTTAAAATCTAAAATCTAAAATCTAAAATCTAAAATCTAAAATCGATTGACCTCTGGCACAATGGACGTGGATCGGAAAATGTCGATTACTATTTTCTTCGATCGCGCAGCCCCCATTAATTCACTCGGCTGACTGAGAAATTTCAGTCATTTTTGACTAAAAAAGTGCTATTCATAATTAGACCCTAATTATTAAGGAATGTGCAGCCCTCATCTAATATTTTATTATCATTATTTTCTATTTTCAGGTCATTCCATTTTATATTTTATATTTTATATTTTATATTTTGGATTGACCCCATGAATAAATGGGTGGGCTTGAGGATTTTAGATTTTAGATTTTGGATTGATTCCACGGATAAATCACGTGCCGGGTACAATCAAGAAATTCGTGGTCATTTTTTTATTTTAAGTTCGCGATTGATCTCGTCAGCAATCAGCTTCAAATGCTTCCAAGTATGCTTTTGCAAATAAATTATGTGTAACAAAATTGGTGATTTTTCATCAATAATCGTTTTCGGTATAAAGCATTCATGATCTGGGATTGGTTGATTTTTGAGCCATCTTTTTTTAGCATGAATTATGGGTTGTGTCGAATAGAAGCTGGGTTCTAATATTTTAGAATTTAGATTACATAATTGGGAAGGACTGATTTCCTAATGATTGTGATCTTGCGGAGATATTCTGGGAGGCAAAACCTAATTATGTAGGGCTCCCATTGCACAGCTTACCGCTTACCCATATTAATATCGCGTCAAACCACTTTTTGCATCAGTCCTGATACAGTTGCATTCTTGGTTTGTTAAAAGATTAGGTAAAAAACTTGATCGCTATTTTGTGTCCGGTGGGATTTTGGGAATTTAATCTATTGTATATAAAATGACCGATCGCGGGTTAGCGGAGCCCTCTTTGAGGCTCGAACTTTCGCCACAAAAATAGCCGACTTTGCCTTCGGGCTGTAAGCAGGTACAATTGCCAGTTATATTAACTGTATTGTCTCAAAGTAGAAATAATAAAGGTACGAGCATGGCATCCATCCGCGAGTTGCACCGACAACTGGTCAATAAAGAACGCTCTGCTGTGGAAATTACTCAAGAAGCATTAGACCGAATTACCCAGCTAGAGCCGAAGTTGAAAAGCTTTCTGTGCGTGACAGCAGACAGCGCATTGGCGCAGGCCCATAAAGTGGATGCCCAAATCGCAGCCGGAGAGCAAATTGGCCTGTTGGCCGGTATCCCGATCGCCGTTAAAGATAATATGTGCACCGAGGGCGTTCCCACAACCTGCGCCTCTCGGATTTTGGAGAATTTTGTGCCTCCCTACGATGCCACCGTCGTCTCGAAACTCCAAGCAGCCGGTGCGGTGATTGTGGGTAAGGCGAATATGGACGAGTTTGCAATGGGGAGCTCGACGGAAACTTCTGCTTATCAAGTTACCGCGAATCCTTGGGACTTGGAGCGCGTGCCCGGAGGGTCTTCTGGCGGTTCTGCCGCAGCGGTAGCCGCTGGAGAATGCGTCGTGAGTTTGGGTTCGGATACTGGGGGATCAATCCGCCAACCTGCTGCTTTTTGCGGGTTGGTGGGGCTGAAACCGACTTATGGGTTGGTTTCTCGCTACGGTTTGGTGGCCTATGCTTCTTCTCTCGATCAAATCGGGCCCTTTGGCCGGACTGTTGAGGATTCGGCGATTTTGTTGGGGGCGATCGCCGGTTATGATCCGAAAGATTCCACGAGTCTTAATGTCCCAATTCCTGACTACGCTCAAGCTTTAAGACCCAGTTTGCGACCGAAGGGTCAGATTAGAATTGGTGTAATTAAAGAAACTTTTGGTGTAGGGCTGGACTCCGGGGTTAAAGACGCTGTTACTAAGGCGATCGAGCAATTTCAACAATTGGGCGCAGAAATTCAAGTCATTTCTTGTCCCCGGTTCCGCTACGGTTTGCCCACTTACTACATTATTGCTCCCTCGGAAGCTTCGGCAAATTTGGCGCGATATGATGGAGTCAAGTACGGCTTCCGGTCTCCAGATCCCGATAATCTTTTGGATATGTATGCCAAAACCCGCTCTCAAGGGTTCGGTGCGGAAGTTAAACGCCGGATTGCGATCGGCACTTACGTATTGTCGGCTGGATATTACGATGCCTATTATCTAAAAGCTCAAAAAGTTCGGACTTTGATTAAAGAAGACTTTGAAAAAGCTTTTTCTCAAGTTGATGTTTTAGTCTGTCCCACTGCTCCTACTACCGCATTTAAGGCAGGCGAAAAATTCAATGATCCCCTGAGTATGTATTTGTCAGATTTGATGACTATTCCCGTGAATCTTGCTGGTTTGCCCGCTTTGAATTTACCCTGCGGATTTGATGATAAAGGACTGCCCGTGGGTATACAACTGATTGGTAATGTTTTGCAAGAATCTCGGTTGTTTCAGGTGGCTCACGCTTACGAACAATCTACGAATTGGCACTTACACCACCCCGAATTGCATTAATTTTTGAAAATCGGCGGAATACGGTGGCGGAAGTTAGTAATCGATCTTGGCTAATTGTCTGAATTAATCATTTGCCATTAGCTGTTGAGCGATCTCTAATTTCCCGCGTGCTCTATCTATGAACAATCTGCTAGTATTCCTTTTGTCTAAATCGCTAATAGCTTTTGGGATAGTTTTGGCCGTTGCTTATTCTGCTGCTTGTGTATTCCTCTTTGTAGCGCAAGGTAAGTTTATCTTTTTTCCTGCGCGCGCGATCGAAACTACGCCAGATGATTTTCAGTTGAAATATCAAGATGTTTGGTTGCCAATTTCAACTAAAACAGGCGCGGTGGAAAGCGTGCACGGGTGGTGGATTCCTGCATCTGAAAATCCCCCCAGCCCCCCCGAAGCTTGGGGTGGAGCAAGAAAGGGGGAGGCTGTTCCCTCTGTTAACACCGGAGACTCGGATACCCCCCCCAGCCCCCCCTTGCCAAGGGGGGGAGCTAGAGGAGTCGGAACGTCGCCGCAAAGTGAGAGAGGGGCCGTCGCTCCGGTTCCCGCCCTTAACAAGGGGGGGTTAGGGAAGGTAGTTTTGTACCTGCACGGCAATGGTTCAAATGTGGGAGCAAATGTTGAACACGCTCATCGATTTCATCGGTTAGGTTGGTCGGTATTTGTGATCGATTATCGTGGTTATGGCAAAAGCCAGGGCGATTTTCCGAGTGAATCTCAGGTTTATGAGGATGCTCAGCTTGCTTGGGATTATTTGGTGAAACAGCGGGGAATTAACCCGACTCAAATTTATCTCTACGGTCATTCTTTGGGAGGGGCGATCGCGATCGATCTAGCCGTGCGTCACCCGGAGGCGGCAGGGGTAATTGTAGAAGGCTCTTTTACTTCGACGCGGGCGATGGTGAATTTCCAAAAAGGGCTGTTTTGGATGTTTCCGATCGATGTTTTGCTGACACAGCGGTTTGATTCTCTTTCAAAAGTCGATCGCCTACAAATGCCCGTGCTCTTTATTCACGGGACTGCTGACAATGTAGTTCCAGTGGAAATGAGCAGAAAACTGTTTGATGCAGCACCTGAACCCAAACAGCTTTACATAGTTCCTGACGGAGGTCACACTAATGTGGCACATATCGGGGGCGCAGAATATCTGCAAATACTGAGCCAATTTTTAGGTTCTTCACAGTAGATAAAAGCTATTGGCGGTAACAGGTTAAGTTTGATATCTGTACCGCCTGCTCGCACTTCTAACAGTAGATATCTAAAGCGGAGCAGTTATCCCGATGATACCGCTTAGTAGAACCTTAATACATTCAGCCACCAGTCATTCAAGGCATAGCAATAATTGCAGTAATTGTTCGTGCTTATAGCTTGTTCTTTCTTAACTTCGCAGCCTCGCCGAGATATTTTTCCGTCCGGCATCCGGGCGCCGCAGAGATTGGCATCTGTAAGATTAGTTTTGTTCAATCTCGCATCGGTCAAGTCGGCCGCTCTGAGGTCTGCACCCCTGAGATTTGCACCGCTTAAATCGGCTTCTTGGAGGTCTGCACCCCTGAGATTTGCACCGCTTAAATCGGCAACTCTCAGGTCGGTTCGAGTTAGTTTGGTGGCGCTCAAATTACTGCATTTTAAGTTAGCGAACTGGAGGGATGCTTCTCGAAGAGAACTCTGGCTGAGGTTGGCATTTTCTAAGTTGGCTGCCCTGATGTCGGCCCTGCTCATGTCGGCCCTGCTGAGGTCGGCGTCAGCCAAAAAGGCGTTTCTCATGTTGGCGTTGTTTAAATTAGCTTCCATTAAGTCAGCCGCAGTCAAGTCGGCATCAACTAAGTCTGCCCTGCTGAGAGTGGCGCGGCTCAAGGAAGCGCCAAACAAATCTGCACGGCTCAAGGAAGCGCCAAATAAGTCGCATCCGGGACATGCTCTTGTTTCTAGCAGCCGCTTGACTAGAGACAGATTTTGAGCTTGTAAGGGAAGTGCGGCGCAAAATGGGAGTAGCATTATCGCTGCAGTCAGAATTTTGAGTTTGATTTGGGTCATAGTCTGGGTAAGTCCTGTAACTGCCTTTCATCACCGATTTGTCTGCTGGACTTACGTGCGGGGGACCAAAAACCCCGTTTCCTCGTTAATTCCTCGCTGTCAAACCCAATATTCTTAACAGAAACTGGGTTGTTTGCGTAAGTCCTAGTCTAGTGGATGGACGCGACTCGACGGTGTAAGGTTCGATCGCGCTCACGGATATTACTTACGCCTTTGGGATGAGAGCGCGCACTTCAAGGCTCCCTTGCAGCGAGCGGCGAGCTGCAGGATTCCCTGAATACCAGGGATTCGGGAGCTGGCGACGGCGGCAGCAAGTGGCTGACTCCGACAACGGATAAGTATTTGTAATCGATCCAGTTGGATTTTGCTGCCGAGGGCGATCGTTCTCCGTACAGGCGATCGGTAAATAAGCCAATTGGCTTAGACTCTTAAGACATATTGCTGATGCGCTGCCTTCTCTAAAGAAGATAGCATTTTTGTGTGATCCCCGAAATAATACCGAGCAAGGAAGTATAAAAAAAATTCCACGTGTCTCGGCGAGTGGGAAAATTGGGTATAGCTAATACTTTCAGACGAGGAAAATAGATGTCTAACAGCATAGATCAACTTGCAGAAGGCGGGAGGGGGATCAAACTCCTGTGGCAGATTGCAGACGAGATCAATTACACCCGGACTCTCGACAATCGAAATTGTTTGTCGCTTAGCAAAAATTACGAAGTAGAAGGTCGCAATCGCTCCCAAAATATAAAAAAAGCTAGCGTTTTAGATGGGTTAATGAATTTATTAAACACCTGGGATTGGCAGACTGAAACAGAGCAGGAAGAAGAGCTGCATGAAACTTGTGTTCAACATATTAGCCTGCAAGTCAACACAGATGTCAATGCTTTAACTCAAGTTTTGTTGTGGTTTGAGCAGTTGAAAGATTTATCGCTCCCCAATGAGGTTTGGTGGAAGTTTCAGTTGGCGTTGGCTGAAGGTTTCACTAATGCCGTTCGCCACGCTCACAAATATTTGCCAGTAGAAACTCCTATTAAACTGGAAATTAGGGTGTTTAACGGACGGTTGGAACTCAAAGTTTGGGATTGCGGGCCGTGTTTTGATTTTGATGCTAAGGTGAAGGAAATTCTGGCAGCAGATAGAAATAACGGCTTGGATTTAGAGGTTTTGAACGATGCTTGCTTGATGCCTAGCAGACAGAAAACTTTGGAACCGTCTCTATTTCTAATTGCTGGGTAGCTTTGGGGTGAGGGACAATTAACAGACTGGCACGGTGAAAAATGTGTTATTCTAAAAACGGTGTTAGGGGAAAAGTTACGGGTTTTGTCTCCGCGTGGGTGAGGGGTTTTGGATACTGCCTACCTGCTGCGGCTTGGGTTAAGAGCTATGGTCTTGGGTGACTCTATAGCGGTTCGATTGGAACGGGTGCATCTGTCTCATTAAATATTAAAAACTAAACATTAAAAGTTAAAAATTATTCACACTAATTTTTGAGCTTTTAATTTATCATAGTATCTGGTAGCTCACCAATTACTAATGATTTCCAAAGAAACTTTATTTGTTCTGTCTCTATTTCCCTACTTGGGATTTCTCTGGTTTTTGACTCGATCGGGAAAAACACCCCGTTTAGCTCTGATGGGATTTTATGGCACTCTCGTTTTTGTAGCGGTGACTATTCCCGCCGCAATTTACGCAAAAGTTGCCTACAACGAGTCGCTAGCAAATGTCGATTGGCTCCACGGTTCTGCGGAACTATTCTTAACACTTGCCAATATTTTATTAGTTTTAGGCTTTAGGGAAGCCGTGATTAAAGCCAAAGCATCGTCACAGAAGGGCGGCGAGGAGCAAGAGTGTCTTTTAGATGGGGGAGAATAGCCGGGCTCATCTCAGTTTGGTATTTACTCTCTGCAGAAATGCTCCAGAATAGCTGCAATTACCAGTTAACTGTTGACATAGCAGTTTGTGAGCCGCCAACCTGCAAAATTTTAGGAAAGTATTAGAATATATGGAAACTCACATCAAGCAATTCTAGTGTCCTCACCTTGGTTTCTTGCCACGGGCTCAACCTGAGAGCCGAGATTTTGGGTTAAGAAAGCGAGTTTCTCAGGTATTATCGAGAATAGTGCTCTGGGCGTGAGTGGAAACAGACTACCATGTTGCTAAGTTTAGCTGTGGTGGGAATCTCCAGGTCGGAAAAAAGATGAGCTATTGCCTCAATCCCCATTGCCAAAAGCCGCAGAATGCTGACTCAAGCAATTTTTGTTTGGCGTGCGGCTCTAAATTGCTACTGAAAGAGCGTTACCGCGCCATTCAACCTATCGGTGAAGGAACATTTGGCAGAACTTTTTTAGCTGTCGATGAAGATAGGTTGAAAACTCCCTGCGCCATCAAACAATTTTTCCCCCAAGTGCAAGAAAAAGCCGAATTAGAAAAGGCAACTGCACTGTTCAAACAAGAAGCTCACCGACTGCACGAACTCGGAGAGCACCCGCAGATTCCAAGCTTGCTGGCTTCTTTTGAACAAGCCAAACGTCTGTATCTTGTGGAAGAGTTAATCGAGGGAAATAATTTGTTTCAGGAGTTGCACCAGCGGGGAGCTTTTAGCGAGGAACAGATTTGGGAATTGTTGATCAATTTGCTGCCTGTTTTGCAATTTGTTCACGAGCAGCAGGTGATTCATCGGGATATTAAGCCGGAAAATATTGTGCGGAGAACTCCCCAAACCTTGTGGGCGGCGGCGGGATACAGCACCTCAACTCCTGGTAAAGGAAAAGGAGGGGCAAATTTACCTCAATCTTCTGCTGGTATGAAAGGGCTAATTGTTGCTGAATCTCCGGCTGTACAGGGGAAGGCGATGGGGGGTCAGTTTGTGCTCGTAGATTTTGGAGTTGCTAAGCACATTACCGGCCTTTCTGAGGCGCAAACTGGAACGATAACTGGAACTGCTGGCTATGCGCCCATCGAACAAATTCGCAGTGGCAAGGCGTATCCGGCGAGCGACCTTTACAGTTTGGGCGTTACCTGTATTCACCTGCTAACTGGGGCAGTATTGAAGGATTTGTTCGATGCTTTGGAATGCAAATGGATTTGGCGATCGCACTTGGCGCAAAAAGGCATAAAAGTCAGCCCAAAATTAGCAAATATTTTGAATAAATTGCTCAAAGATTCGGTACGAGAGCGATATCAATCCGCTGCTGAAGTGTTGCAAGACTTGGTAAATATTGGGCAATATCCCCGCTCTCAAATCAGTTATAATTCGCCCACAAAAATAGCTATTAATTCGCCAGTAACTAACTCGCAGCCCAATAAGGCAACCGCCGTCTCCGCCGCGCCGCCCCCCAAGATTCATGTTGCGCCCTCCGCTGGCAATCCGACATTATTGTCGTCTAATAACTGGCGGTGCGATCGCATTCTCCACGGTCATTCAGCCTCGGTTAATGCTGTTGTTATTAATCCTCAAGGCAATATTCTCGCTAGCGCCAGCGATGATAAAACAATTAAGCTGTGGGATCTGCAAACAGGTGAATTCATCCATACTTTTTTCGGCCATTCCGCAACGGTTGATGCTGTGGCAATCAGCCCAGACGGGAGAATGCTAGTTAGTGGCAGTTTTGACAGAAAAGTCATTGAGTGGAAGCTGGATAAAAAGGCGATGATTCGCGAATTTTACAGCGATTTTGGTTCGCCGTACAGTCATCGCTACGGCTCCGTGTACTCGGTGGCTTTTAGTTGCGACTCTGGAGCGATCGCGAGTGCCAGCGGCGACAAGAGTATTAAATTGTGGAACCAGCGCAACGGAGCATTGGTTCAAAAGCTTTCGGGACATTCTGACAAGGTTTTATCTGTGAGTTTTCGCCCTCAAAGTATGATGCTTGCCAGCGGCAGTGCTGACACAACTATCAAGATGTGGCTGGTAGGTATTGAGGAGAGTGTACGGACTTTTGTCGGTCATTCAGATTGGGTTTATGCGATCGCATTTAGTCAAGATGGCAAGATGATTGTCAGTGGAAGTGCCGATGCTACTGTTAAATTGTGGAATGCCGATACAGGGGAATTGATTAATACTTTGAGGGGGCATTCTGATGCGGTGATTTCGGTGGCGATTAGTCCCGATCGCGAAACGATGGCTAGTGGCAGTCGAGACGGTACGGTTAAACTCTGGAACCTGGAAACAGGAGAATGTTTGTGCAGTCTTGCTGGGTGCAATCCGGTGGCTTTTAGCCCTGACGGTCAAACTTTAGTCACCGGTGGGGATGGCGGCGAAGTGTTAGTTTGGCGGGCGCCTGTTTAGTTGGGCTAGATAAGTGACATACTTGTGAAGGCGATCGGTGTCAGTGTCAATTAAACGACTGGCCCAAGAATGTACATTAAGTTGCGATCGCATTTCTCGAAATACCACAGCCTCCCCGCGATTGTCTAGAGGAAAAACCCAAGCATCAAATCCAGCCGACTTGAGACGGCTAACAGTTCCCTCGCCATCTTGCACCCACAATTGAGGGCTAATCCGAAGCGGTTGACAGGAATATTCACCGACAACAATTCCCCCCACAGAAACGCTAGCATCTTCTCCACGATTGGAAAGTTCTTGCAAAATAGCTTTGAGGGAATTGAGTTTTTTCCCGTCTTGTACTTGCTGCGGTGTCAGCTTGACAATGACCATTTCTAAAACTTCCACAGGTTTTGTCAATCGTACAATGTTGACTGTTTCCCCCGGCCAAGAGTTGTTTATGTCCGATTCCGCCCTCTCGATTTCCTCTGTAACCTGTACTGTTTCCACCGGCTTGGCCGTGTCTACAATTATCTGAATTTCCTCCCCATCTTTCTCGATTTTTCCACTAATCTGTAAGATAGCATTCTCTACAATGTAAGGTTTCACTTGTTCGTAAGCCTTGGGGAACACCACAGCTTTTATTTGATGTGTCAAATCTTCTAACTGCAAAATTGCCATCGCATCGCCTTTTTTAGTCACTACCATTTTGATAGCGCTGAGCATGACAATAACTGATACTTTCCCCTTTTTATCTGCTAACTGTTCGAGAGTCACCACATCGGGGTCTTCGTTTACTTGCATGAGAAACTTTAGGGGATGTTCTGACACATAAAAGCCAAGCAGTTCTTTTTCTAAACGCAATTTCTCCTGTTTGTCATAATCTGGTACTAATTTAGATTTTGGCGCCGACTCATAGGTATTGACTGACTTGCCAAAGCTATTCGCGCCTAACAAGTCAAAAAGATTACCTTGGCCGCTTTCTCTGTCTCTTTTGCGGTCTTGCGCCCATTTCATCACCCCTTCGAGGTCGTTTACTAATTGATGACGGTTGGGGTCAATTTTATCAAAAGCACCGCATTGAATTAATGCTTCTAAAGCGCGGCGGTTGACAGAATGGAGATTTACGCGATCGCACAAATCAGCCAACGATTTAAACTTACCCTCTTCCTGCCGGGCCGCCAAAATATTTTCAATTGCCGATTCTCCCACATTTTTAACAGCAGAAATTCCAAACAAAATTTTATCTTTTGCAGAGCCAGTCATCTGTTTCGGCATCGGTGTAAAAGTAAGTTCCGAGCTATTAACATCGGGCGGCTCAACCTCAATACCCAGCTTGAGACAATTGGCAATATATTTCTGTACTTTATCCTGATCGCCCCTGTTAGCAGTCAGCAGTGCAGCCATGTATTCTAGAGGATAATTCGCCTTTAAATAGGCCGTTTGATAGGTAATATAGGCATAGGCCATTGAATGGGATTTATTAAAGCAGTTAGATGCCACCAAACTATTTTCTAGGATAAAGTTATGTTCTCGTTCAACGCCTATGTCATAGACTTCTTGAGTTCCTATTGATTTTCGACTAATAATTTTTACCATGTTTGTAACTCCTGAGAATAGCCTCTATTTTAGTTTTCTTTCGTTGCAATCCCAATCGGGGATATTGATACACAAAGTCATAGAATGCTTGTATATTTTTTCGACTAAAGATTCTCCAATAATAAACTTTTTTTAATTTATGCTCTTGTACAGAACCCATCCCTAGGTGCATTGCTAGTTCGCGGGCAAATTCCCAGGAACCAACAATGCAAACTAAACCGCCACTTCTACCTTTGTTTGCATAAGCACAACCGTCACCGTCAAAATAGCCTAACACATAAGACCCTAAATATTTTAAGTTAGGGAAATAGGTAACTTCCGAAAAAGTTCTTCCTGTTATGATGCCGTAGCCCTGTAAAGAGCTTGCCAGCTTTTCAGAAGAAAAATTTATTCGGTAGTGAGGAGCATAATTTTGAGGCTGAATAACTCTAATTTCACCAGAGTATTGTAGCTCTATGCTGAGCATTTCTGTAAGCTCTTTGTCAATAGATTCAAAAGCTACATAATTAGTTTGAGTAACGCAGCCATCAGCAGCTATCAATCCTAATAAATAAGCTTTAGCTTGAGAGTCAATTACATCAAAATAGCTCTCATTTAAAGTATAGCGGTTTCGCCGCTTAGTATTAATGTCGGCTTCTTTTAAAACCCTTGAAACTGCTCTTTCGCTCACACCAAGGTAGTTAGGAATGTCTCGACACTCCATGCCCTGATTAAAAGCAGAAATGATTTGTTCCTTGTGTTCCGATTTTAGCTGCCTATAGTCGAGATACATTTTATATATCTGAGCTAGAGTTGATTTGTTTTAAGTCTAATCCTTGTTCAAAGATTTCGTCAATGGGCAGCATTTGACCGCCAACAGTCATAAACTTGTGATCTTTTGTGGCGCGAATTATCGAGCCATCTTCCAGGCAATACTCAAAGACCTCCTGCTGCCCCCGGCGATGCCACTGTGCAATTGACTGTGTATAAATATAACCGTTGCTATCAACACTATAAACAGTACATTCAATTTTTTCCTCAACAATTTTGCCAATAGCCATCGGCCCATATTCCACTGTCAATATCTTCGTATCATAGCTCAAGCAATATTCCGCGAATTGCAGCATCTGCGCGAACAGTTTATCAGCAATTCTTTGGCTAACTCCATTCTTAGTTGCGCCGTCGATAAACGTTTCTTTTTGCTTCTGCATTTCATCAGCTTTCTTCTTGCCCATTGCGCGCCGCAGCAAGTCAGCTTGTCCCAAAGAATAGCCCGCCAAATCTTGAGCCATCCGCATAATTTGCTCTTGAAAGCAAAGTGTTCCGTAAGTCTCTTTTAAAATAGGCTCTAATAACGGATGATCGTACTCAACTGTTTTACCGTGCTTGCAGTCAATAAATTGAGGAATCAAACCTGCATCCAGCGGGCCAGGTCGGTAAAGTGCCAAAATAGAAGAAATATCATCCAGACAGGAAGGTTTGAGTTTTTTCACTACATCCAGCATTCCAGAGGATTCTAACTGAAAAATACCTTCTAAATCTCCTCTTTCTAAAAGTCTATAAGTTTTATCTACATCATCCGGTAACTTTTTGATTCGGCCAAAAGTCTCTTGAGCTCTGCGCTCTATATCAGAAGGTAGCATTTCTGGATCGACAATTAGATTTTGGGTTTGCTTAATATAATCAACAGTTTTCTGGAGCGTTGTTAAATTTTTTAATCCCAAAAAGTCCATTTTCAGCAGCCCCAAAAATTCCAAATCTTCCATGAAATATTGGGTAATCACAGCACCCTCATTATTCTTTTGCAGCGGTACAAGTTCATCCAACGGCTCTGAAGAAATTACCACACCTGCCGCGTGAACCCCATAGGTTTTGTTGGTTCCTTCAATGCGAATTGCCATGTCAATCCACTGACGAACGGGGACTTCGGTACCAGTTTCTGCATTTATGCAAATTGTATTTTCATAGTTGTCTTTAAATTCCTGTGCAGGCGTTTCATTGGAAATCATCACTTTAAGTTTTTCCGGTTTTCCCCTGGACACGGGAATTAGTTTTGCCATTTCGTCGGCTTTTTTGTAGGGAATACCTAACACCCTCCCAACATCTTTCAATACAGCTTTTGATGTCATTCTGTTGAAAGTAATAATTTGCGCTACGCGCTCGCTACCATATTTTTCCGTAACGTATTTAATCATGTCGTCCCGCCTTTCTATGCAGAAATCGCTATCAATATCTGGCATAGATTTCCGCTCTGGATTGAGAAATCGCTCGAATAGTAGTCCGTGGTGTACGGGGTCTATATTGGTGATTTTGAGGACGTAGGCAACTAGAGAACCTGCGGCAGAACCGCGTCCTGGCCCTACTGGAATATCATTGTCTCTAGCATATTTTATGTAGTCCCAAACTACTAAAAAATATTCCGAAAAGCCCATCTGCTGAAGCATTTTCAGTTCGTATTCTAGTCTTTGTTTGTAGACAGGGGGGATTTCATTTCTGGTGCGGGCTTTGAGGCGTTCTAAGAGTCCCAGCCAGGATATTTCTTCTACATAAGTATCGGCTGTATGTTCTGGGGGAATTGGAATTGTGGGAATTCGAGCTTCTCCTGTGAGCTCGTATCTTGATACTTTATTTGCGACCTCTAAAGTGGTTTCGATCGCCTCTTTGATTGTTTCATCATCCAAATGGTCTCGAAACAGTTGCGCCATCTCCTCTGCGGACTTAAGATATTCAGTACCGCTGTAGCGCATCCGCTTGTCTTCTTCAATCAGTTTGTTGGTGTTAATGCACAGTAAAGCATCGTGTGCTTCTACGTCGTTGCAGGAAATATAGTGCGAATCATTGGTGGCAATTATTTTAATCTTGAGTTCGCGGGCAATTTTGACGATTTCAACATTAACAATCCGGTCTTCCGGGGAACCGTGGTCTTGAATTTCTATATAGTAATCTTCCCCAAATACTTCTTTATACCATGAGGCTACTTCACGGGCAGTATCTAGCTTATTTTGCAGAATCATTTGGGGAACTTCGCCACCCAAACAAGCACTGGTAACAATTAAACCTTCTGAGTATTGTTTTAGCAGTTCTTTGTTGATGCAAGGTCTAGCAAAAATACCTCTTTCTGGCATTCCCTTTAAGTGGGAAATTGTGGTTAGCTTGACGAGGTTTTTATAACCTTGGGTATTTTTAGCTAAAACAACTTGATGGTATTTTCTTCTACCTCGAACTTTTACTTCAATGTCGCCGTTGACGACATACATTTCATTGCCAATAATCGGCTTGATATTTTTATTTCGGCAAACTTTGATTAGCTCGATCGCCCCGTACATCACCCCGTGGTCTGTAAGGGCGATCGCGGGCATCCCCAATTCCACCGCCCGTTCTGCGAGCTGTTGTAGCTGAGACGCCCCGTCTAGCAAGCTATAATCGCTGTGAATGTGCAAACCAACGAAGGACATAGGGATTTAAAATATAAGATTTGAGAATTTAGATTTTACACCATAGGCGTGTCAAAAGGTAAAATAAAAAACAAAGCTTTATATCACTCTTGAGCTGGTTTGTGCTGGGGGTCTGATGTCGCAGCGCATCAGTTCGCCTCCGCCGTATTTGTTAACCATTATCAATTGTTGAGTTACGATTTCAAAGTTATGCGTTAAAATATTGAGTGCTATAGTTAAGCATTTGCTGTGATTTTTAAAGAAAAAAAAAAGGTAATTAAATGCTGCACAATTATCAACTAGCTCTCGCAGAAATTCCATCACTTGCTCAAACTATTGGGGAGCACTTTAGCAGTTTGCCTCAAGTTGTAGCCGTCGTTTTAGCAGGTTCTCGAACAACTATAGTTACTGATGAGTCGTCAGATTTTGATTTTTACGTGTATGTTGAAGAGGATATTCCTGTTGACATACGCGAGGCGATAGCGAGACAATTTTCCGATCGCATCGCAATCAACAATCAATTTTGGGAACCCGGGGACGAGTGGATAGATATTAACACTGGCTGCGGTATAGATATTATGTACCGCAAGCCCGAATGGATCGAAGAAGAACTCGATCGCATCCTGCTCAAACATCAAGCATCAGTAGGTTATTCAACCTGTTTTTGGTGGAACATTCTCACCTCAGTATCATTGTATGACATAGACGGTTGGTTTCAGCAATTTCAAGTCAATGTCGATCGACCTTATCCAGAACAACTCCGTCAAGCCATAATTGCCAAAAATTATCCGATTTTGCGCCACCAGATTTTTTCATTTCGCCACCAGCTAGAATCCGCTGTTTTGCGCCGCGATTTAGTAAGTATTATCCATCGAACAGCAGCTTTTTTAGGCAGTTATTTTGATATTGTTTTTGCTGTTAATTCTATCCCTCATCCGGGCGAAAAACGTCTCGTAGAAAGGGCCACAGCTTTGTGTTCAAAATTGCCGGAAGATTTGGAGAGCCAGATTCACAGTCTAACTAATTGTGTTTCGTTACCTGCGGGCGATCGCCAAATTTTACATTGTCTTGATGGACTGGTTGACAGTCTCGATCACTTGTTGATTGAGGCAGGTTTAATTGCTACTAATTCTGTGGCGTTGCAATTCTGAAAGATTGGTGAATTAGATTTTTTTACGAACACAGGCGGGACGCCTGTTCCACAAATACAGGGCGGACTCCTGTGCTAGAAATACAGGCGGGACTCCTGTGCTACAAACCGATAACTTTCCTAAATATCGATCGAACTTTTACAAATTTGCTTGTTTCAAATAACCTTCCAAATCTTTAATCCGTTCTTGCGTCACTCTGGCCCTGCAATAACCGTAGGTAGAAGCAGCCAAAGAACCGCCTTCAAACTGTCCTTTTGCATAATCACAATTTTCATCTCGAAATTTGATCCAAGTACGCTGTGCCACAGTCAATCTCTGCTTTTGTCTACTGCTGATTTTTGCTTGCAGTTGCTGATAGACTTGATTGAGCTTTCTGTCGGCTGCCTCAAACTCTTGACTGGAACAGACATTCATCTCTAGTGTGGTTTGAGGATTTTTGCAGTTAGGCTGTTGGGCGACTTGTACGGGAATGTTGCTGGCTTTGCTGGGAAGCAAAAATCCGGCTGTCAACAAAAGCAAACTTGCCGCAAATTTTACGCAAATAGTGCTATTTTTCATTTCGTTTCTCCTTTTTTTAATCTTTAATTTTCTCGGCTGGTTGAGCCGATCGCCAAATCCACCAAGCTGCAGCCCACAAAGTAAAATTGCCGAAAAGAGTCATCGCCGCTTGCAGGGTAACGATCCATTCTAGGGCGGGAGAGTTGTCAAAATAGTGCCATGTACAGGCACACATAGCGCTGACAAGAGCGGGCAGCATTCCGGCGGAAAGGGCCCACCAAGCTCGGTTTTGAGTGACTTCGCCGTAAGTCCAAATTAACCAGATGGCGGCAATCCACTCGACGACGCTAGAGACGTGAATAATCCAGGTGGGAATTGACAAAGCGTGCATTTTTTGTATTGTGAACGAAGAAGATGAAAAATTTATTGATAACGAAGATGAAAGATTTATCTATCGGGACTTACGCAACTGTCATATTAAAGTATGATGCGTCATACAATTCTAGATTAGCGAGTTGAGATTTTATTAGATTTGCGATTTGAGCTGACTGATGACGTAAAGCCTTGAAGCTTGATCACAGTATCATTTTTTTGGGTAGTAATATTATCAAATTTCACATCTCAAAAAAATCTAAAATCCAAAATCTAAAATCTAAAATAGTTAGATTCCCCATCACAAACAAACAAAAGAGTAGAAATGCGAGCAATTTTGTGCGGCTATTACGGTAAAGGCAACGGCGGCGACGAGGCGCTGTTGGCATCGCTACTGCAAATGTTACCAGATGGCGTGACGCCGATCGTCCTGTCTGGCAATCCTGTCGAGACAAATCAGCGGTACGGGGTAGCTGCGCGCGATCGCATGAATGCCTTTCAAGTTCTCGAAGCACTCCGCACCTCCGACGCGCTAATCTGGGGCGGCGGCAGTTTAATCCAAGACGCAACTAGCCTAGCGAGCCCTTTCTATTATGGGGGTTTGATGGGATTAGCGCAGCGGATGGGCTTAAAAACTGTTGCCTGGGCCCAGGGAATAGGGCCTTTGAAGCGCGAAATGACTCGCAAGTTATCTCAGCGCTGTTTTGCTGGATGCACCGGCGTCAGCGTGCGGGATAAAGGTTCAGCTACTTTACTTGCAGATTGGAAAATTCCCTTTACTTTAGCGCCCGATCCCGTGTGGGCTTTGGAGAATTCCCCCGTGTCGGGTTTGTGGGATTTACCCGCGCCCAGAGTTGCTGTTTGTTTGCGTTCTCATCCTACACTAACTCCCGCTCGTTTGTCAATCTTAACTCAAGCTTTAGTTGACTTTCAAAAAGCAACTCGCACCTTGATTTTACTGCTGCCTTTTCAAGCGTCTCACGACTTAGAAATTGCCCAACATTTGCACGAAGCCCTGCCGAAAAGAAGCTGCATCCTCAGTTTAGACGACCCCAGAAAATTGAAAGGAGTATTCCGGGGAGTCGAAATGGCGATCGGGATGCGCTACCACAGTTTAATTATGGCAGCATCCGAAGAATGCCGCTGTTTTGCCCTCAGCTATGATCCCAAAGTCAGCCAGTTAATGGAAGAGCTAGAAATGCCGGGATACTTATTATCAGAATTGCCAGACGATCCTTATTTAATCAGCAAAACCTGGATGGAACACTATGCTAACGGCGACGCCTTATCACCAGACAGGATAAAATTTATAGTAGAGCGATCGCTCTTTCATCGCGAAGTATTGCGAGCCGCGCTCCAGTAATCTCATTCAGAGGTGAAATACAATGACAGTCAGTACAGCCGACTTAAAAATTACCTGGGAAAAATTGCCATACGACTTCATTTTAGACGAGGAACCAGTGGAAAATATCGACCAACCCTTGCTAGCCGCCGCCTTGCGAGAAATCTTAGAAATTGCAGGGCTAATAGTAGCAGGAATATTAGTTGCCCCAAACATGGGAATTTGTGCGACAGTAGACAGCAAGCTAGTTATAAAAGCTCCAGATTGGTTTTATGCCAGCAACGTACAACCGCTTGAGAGTCAAGAAATTCGCCGCAGTTATACTCCCAACTTAGAAGGAGACATTCCGGCGATCATCATGGAGTTCTTGTCAGCTACTCCCAACGATGAATATTCAATAAAACCAACGTATCCGCCGGGAAAATGGTTTTTTTACGAGCAAGTATTGCGAGTGCCAATCTATGCACTTTTTGAACCTGCCGCCGGAGTTCTCGAAGTCTATCAGTTGAATTCATCAGAAAGATATCAAGTACAGCAGCCGGATTCAAACAATCGTTATTGGATTGAAGGAGTTGGGTTATTTTTGGGTGTTTGGCAGGGAACCAAGGCCGAAAGAACCGGATATTGGTTGCGGTGGTGGGATAAGAGCGGAGAGATGTTATTGTGGGGAGCAGAAATGGTAGAAAGGGAACGGCAGGAAAAAGCAAATGTTCAACAGCGGGCCGAGCGACTAGCTGCACAATTAAGAGCAGCAGGCATCGAACCAGAAGCCTAATGCAATAATGAGCAATTTAAAGTTGTCCCTCTGCAATTTAAGATTGCTCATTAATTAAAAAGTATTGAACAACATCGAAAAAATCAATATTTATCTGCGTTAATCCACGTTCATCTGCCTTCATCAGCGGTTAAAAATTAAATTCAGGAGACAGCAAAATTGGCAAGAGTAAGAGTGCGGGAACACGTCAATCCCCTATCAATTAGATATCAAGCATCTGCAAGTCCCCCGGATTGGACAAAAATCTATGCCGACTTAAATTTACCGCTGCATTTAGATATCGGCTGCGGCAGAGGACGGTTTTTGTGGCACATGGCGCAAGTACAAACAGAGTGGAACTTTCTCGGATTAGAAATTCGGGAACCTCTGGTAGAGGAGGCGAATCTTTGGCGGGACGAAAAAGGCTTGACAAATTTGCACTATTTGTTTTGCAATGCGAATAGTTCCCTAAAGCCAATTTTAGAAACTTTACCCGCAGGTATTTTGCAGCGAGTTAGCATTCAGTTTCCCGATCCGTGGTTCAAGAAAAAGCACCACAAACGGCGGGTGGTGCAGCAGGAATTAGTCAACGAATTGGCAACTTATCTGGCAATTGGCGGCGAAGTGTTTATTCAGTCAGATATTGAAGAAGTAGAAAGGGAAATGTGCGATCGCTTTTCATCTCACCCTAGTTTAAAACGTCAAAATGGGGGCGAATGGTTAGCAGAAAATCCCCTACCTGTTGCTACTGAAAGAGAAATTGCTACTCTGAAACGGGGCGAACCAGTTTATCGAGCATTGTATCAAAAATAATGCTCGCTTTTGCAAACTCACCTTTGTAATAAACTTTATAACTTACATCTTGCACCTTTGTTAGGAACAGGCAAGATGCCTGTTCCACAAAACTTAATTTTCTTGTGGAACGGGCATCTTGCCCGTTAATAAAAGAATTATTTCTAACTTAAACCCAAGATTGTAGCCACATCCGAATTTGCCATTCCATTTGCGACAAAGGCAGTCCCAAATAGATAGGCATCCAGAAAATAAAAGCACCCAAAACCAGAAAAATAATTGTTACCCCCATCCCTCGGAGTCGAGTTTGAGGGCTGTGCAGCCACCTGTCAACCCACCAAGCAAGTGCTAAGGCTCCAAACACCGAACAGCCCATATAATGGTACAAAAATATGCAGCGAGTCACCTTCACCCAAGGCAGCAAATTAGCGGCCCAATTAACTATTAAATATAACGCCAGCCACATTTCAGCAGTCGGCGGAAACAAAATCGGCCGCTGCTGTTCCATCGTGTCAACAGAAGCCTCACTGCGCGTTTGCAGCCACACCAAAATCCGGTGAACTAAAACTCCTATTACTAGCAGTAAAGCTAAAGTTGACAGCCACCAAAGGAAGGGATTTCCCATTGCGTGAACGTCAAAAATTACCTCTGTTGCACCTTCAGGTAAAGGCGGCAAAACCGGATCTGGTTGTGCATTGTTGGTAGCTTTTCTGAAGAAGTAAACTATGGGGCGCAGCATCAAAGGCCAACTGTACCACGTGGAACAGTAAGGATGTACATCTGGGCCGCTTTTAATTCGCTGGTGATAAGTCAAAATCTCGGTTTGCATCTGCCAGAAATTGGGAGTTGGATTAAAGTGCAGGTGAGGAATCCAAGAGATGCTGTAAACTAGAATAGGAATAATAGCTAGACTCAAGCAGAGTTCTATAAAATTGAGTTTAGTCAGTTTTTGTACTGGACTTTCGGCAGGAATTAGACGTGAATCTACCTCGCGGCTTTGTTCTTCATTTCCTCTGTTACCCTGGATAAAACGAACTGCCCAAGCACAGATTAAAATTAGATAAGTACCGAAAAGAAACCACAATCCGTTCCATTTGATAGCCGCAGATGCGCCGAAACCTATTCCGGCGAGTACCAGCCAAAACCAGCGCTTTTTGCCTTCGGCTTCTACGGATTTTAAAATAAATAACTGACCTAAAATCCCAAATAAAACTAGATAAATGTTGTTGAGCGCGTAGCGAGACTCAACTAAAAACAAACCGTCGCAGGCGATAAATAAAGCAGCAAGAAAAACAAAGGTGCGGCGCGGAACTAGCTGATAAGCCAGGACTCCCACAACTAGGGGAATAAAGGAACCTGTAAGAGCATTCAGCCAGCGGTAATCCCAAGGGGAAAGCAGGGAACCAGCCATACTGTTGACGGCAGTTTTGCCGAAGGGAAGGTGAGTGCCGATCCAAATGCCGATCGCAATTATGTACTGGCTCAGAGGCGGGTGAGCGTTGAAAAAAGGAGTTTTTGTGAGATAGTTGTTGGCAAATTTAGCGTAATAAACCTCGTCAAATACTAAAGTGTTAAATCGCTCTAGTTCCCAAAAGCGCAGAGTTAAGGATAGGAGGAACACAGCGAACATTCCTAAGCAAAAAACTAAAGTAGATCTGTTGAATTGTTTTTTGTTGATTTTCATAAAACAGCAGTAAATAGTAAATGCTAGATGTGAGGGCGATCGCGAATTTAAAAATACTGAATTGAGAATAGCGTAAAAATTACAATTATGACTTTTAACCTTCGCGGAGGCAAATCCGATGCGGCCGATCGCCCTTGGAGGGTGCGGCCAGAGGCAGCGGCGGGATTGCACAATATGCCCCCGATGTAATCTGCACGCAGTTCGTCCAAGCGCACCTGACAAGCTGCGATCGACTATGATACCGGTTAACAAGGTCTTGTTTGAGCAGGTGTTTATGAATCTCAGGCTGTTGGTTTGGGGGCGTTGCGGACTCGCTGTAAGTGCTCTGATTTTGCAAGGAGTCCCGGCGGTAGCTGCACCCAGTGCGATTAAAATTAGTCAAGGGGTATCGCAGCAGGGAGGGGGAAATCCTGCGGCTGCTGCTGAAAAAGCTTTGAAAGAAGGGGCTCAACTTTACCAGCAGGGGACGGCGGAATCTTTAAGAAAAGCGATCGCCCAATATGAAGAAGCGTTAAAGCTGTTTCGGGCAACTGGTGATCGCGCTGGGGAAGCTGTCACCCTCAACAACATCGGCGAGGTGTACTCAGATTTGGGAGAAAAACAGAAAGCCCTAGAGTATTACAGCCAGTCGCTTCCACTGAAACGGGCTGTGGGCGATCGTTCAGGGGAAGCTGTCACCCTCACCAACATCGGCAGAGTCTACTCAGTTTTAGGAGAAAAACAGAAAGCCCTAGTACAGCTCGGCGTAAGTACACAGACTATATTTATGGTAGAATAACATAGTTAGCTGAGACCCGTTTAGGTGGG
>NZ_JAUBVF010000062.1:0-37018 GCF_036705685.1 Microcoleus sp. AT3-A2 | reverse complement strand
GCTGGGACTAACTCAGGCTGTTCTTTCCCATCGTCAATCAAAACAGAAACAAAATGTTTACCGTCCGGGTTGCGAGACACGGTAACGGTCTTGATGTCGCCCTCAAAGTCACGATGTCGCCGACAGAGAACTAAACCAATTTTAGGTAAGTTGATATAGTCGCCGTCAAATTTGACATTTTGAGGGTAACTGATCGACTGCCTGCCATGCTTGGCTTTGAACTTGGGCAGCATCGCCCTCTTGTCAAAGAAGTTTTTGTAGGCAGTAGATAAATTCAATGCAACCACCTGCAAGCATTGAGAATAAGGTTCTTTTAACCATTCGTATTCTTTTTTGAGTGCAGGGAGCAAGCCTTGTATGTATGCCCTAGATAGTCCTTTGCCAGTATTTTTGTAAGTTTCTTGACATAAATTCAAAGCATAGTTCCAGAACCATCTCACACAGCCAAAAGACTTTGCAAGCAAGACATCTTGCTCATCTGTGGGATAAATTCTGTACTTGTAAGCTTTATACATTTATCAAGGTTGCAGAATACCGATAAAATCATCATAGCGCACAAAAAAACGATATTGATTCGCTGTCGCTCAATTTATTTTCGGGCTGCGTTTTCATCCCGACGCTCACCTTCGGTAGAGCGCGGGACTTCCCATTCGCATTAGTTAAAATTGCTAAAGTCCTAGCTGAAGCTGAACTCCCGCTTCTGTGCCGCTGTCGGTTTGTTTGGGAGGTAAAGGATTTCCTTGACGCTGGGCATCCGAAGGAGTAGTAATAAATTCTAATGGGCCATCGATTTTGAGGCGAAATGTGTCGCCCAAGCTGCTTTCCCTTCTAGTAGAATTAGCCGCCGTTGCTGGTTCACCAATCAAGTTTTGGTAGTCCGAGTCTAAGGTTCTGTCCTCCACAGTCCTCAACGAGTCCCCAGATAAAGTCGTTTCCGAATATTGGGGCGCTGGTTGCAGTCTTTGTTGGGCGAGAACCGCCGGGGTCAAACCGATAAAAAGTGAGCTCAGTCCGAGAGCAGTG
The DNA here is from genome assembly GCF_036705685.1 of Microcoleus sp. AT3-A2. Taxonomy (NCBI): domain Bacteria; kingdom Bacillati; phylum Cyanobacteriota; class Cyanophyceae; order Oscillatoriales; family Microcoleaceae; genus Microcoleus; species Microcoleus sp. AT3-A2. The sequence goes on along the minus strand of NZ_JAUBVF010000062.1, from coordinate 35,995 downwards.
CCAAGAGTAGCAATAACTGCGTTCATCATTCATGCCTCCGCTAGTTGCATCCTACTATGCTGATTGTACCCAGTCGCAATTAAGTTGTACTCTATCAAAAGTAGCTGCTTGTGGAGATATCAATTAAATTTCCTGTCAAAACTTATAACTTTCGATCGCGCTATCGGTCAAATAGAACTGACGCAGCAACCGGGTTGAAACGCCAAAATACGTCATTTCAGGCATGAGTCAACCAAAAACTCGATTGGTTTGATTAGCGCGCCTCATGAGTGGAAAAATAGTTAGTGCTTGACGCACGGGCGGCGATCCATCGGTTGTTTTTAACGAAAATAGTTCGTTGCAGACAGCCAAAATGCTAAAAAAACCAGGTTTGAGATACCAGTTCAAAAAAAAATGCAACAGTAGGCAAATTCTAAACCCTTACAGAACCAGTGTTTTTCAATTTTTTAATTCTTTAATCTCAAATCTATAATAGTATGAGCCTGTAGAGTGAGTCCATGATTGATACTGCATTCATCTCGATCGCCAATGTTCCCAAAGCTCCAGATCGCGCTAAGATGGCGGTGGCAGTCGTTAAAAACTCAGTTGCCAGCGGCAGATTCCGAGTTATTAACGGCACTTTGCCTACTAAAACCATCTCAACTTCAAAACCTGCGCTCATCAAGTTGTACTTGAGCAATAATTTCTTGATGGTACCCGCCACGTGATTTATCCGTGGAATCAATCCAAAATCCAAAATCCTTGCATCCTCAAGCCCCCGGATTTATCCGTGGTGTCAATCTAAAATCTAAAATCGAATGACCAGAATGTTGTGGGTTCATAATAGTTCTGCTTTACCATGCCAATCAAATATCTGACCGACCAGATTTTAAAAATGTCGGGCAAAGTGCCAATTCGCATCGTCCTTGTTGTGCCTTTTGCCCTCCAGACTTTCGCTGCGGTAGGGTTGACGGGGTGGCTGTCGCTGCGGAACGGGCGGATAGCCGTCAACCATGTTGCCGCACAACTGCGGACAGAAGTCACATCGCGTATTCAGCAACATATTAATAGTTATATTGAAACGCCACACCAAATCAATCAGCTCAATCTCGATGCCATCCGTCTCGGCATTGTGAACGTGCAGGATAGTGATAGTTTGCAACGCTACTTCTACAAACAAATCAAAATTTTTGATAAAATTAGCTACATTCAATTCGCATCCGAAGAAAAAGATTTTATTGGAGTTGAACGCCTCGACGACGGCAAGTTGCAAGTTCAGATTTCTAATCCATCTACTGGCTATAATTTGCATAGCTACGGGCTGTCAGAGTTGGAGGAACCAACCAAACTATTAAAAACTACTCTCAACTACGACCCCCGCGTCCGACCTTGGTACATAGCTCCGGTCCGCGCAGGCAAACCGACTTGGAGTAAAATCTATAATTATTTTGACGCTCCCAAACTAGCCATTACGGCTGCTCAACCAGTTTATGGCGATGATGGGAAACTGATTGGCATCCTGGGTTCTGACTTGGCACTTTCCAAGCTCAATCAATTCTTGGAAACTCTAAAAATTGGCAAATCAGGACAGACTTTTATTGTAGAAAGGTCTGGGCAATTGGTTGCAAATTCTACTCTGGAACCGCCATTTATTGTTAGCAATGGTGTTGCGAAACGGATTGTGGCAACCAGCAGCAAGAATGTTCTAATTCGATCGACCGCCCGCTATTTGACAGAACGCTTCGGGGATTTGCACAAAATTGACAGATCTCGCCAATTAGATTTTACGATCGACGGTCAACGGCAATTTCTACAGGTGACGCCGCTTTTAGACAGCAGGGGCCTCGACTGGTTGATTGTGGTGACAGTTCCTGAAGCCGATTTTATGGAAAGGATTAATGCTAACACTCGGTATACTGTGGTGATGTGTCTGGGTGCTTTGGTGCTGGCAACGGCGATTGGCGCCCTGACTTCTAGGTGGATTGTTGTACCGATTCGGCGTCTGAGCAAGGCTGCGGAGGCTTTGTCCCGGGGAGAATGGGATGGGATGGCGGTAGATTCCCGCTTGATGGCGTCTGTAGAGCGAGAGGATGAGGTGGGTGTCCTGGCTCGCTCTTTTAATATGATGGCGGATCAATTGGAAGAGTCGTTTACTACTCTCGAAGATCGGGTAGAATCTGCGATCGCCGACAAAAATCAATTAATTATTTCTCTGAAAAACTCGCAGCAAAAACTGGCTCTCCATCTTCACCAAACTCCTTTGGGAGCGATTGAATGGAATCTAAACTTTGAAGTAGCGGAATGGAATTTGTCAGCAGAAAGAATTTTTGGATACAATCGCTTGGAAGCTATGGGACGCCACGGAGTCGATCTCATAGTTCCTGAAAGTGCTAAGGAGTATGTCAGCCAACTATCTATAACTTTGCTCACTAATCAAGGAGGAGTTACCAGCCTTAACGAGAACATCAGAAAAGACGGCAAAATAATTCTGTGCGAGTGGTACAATACGACTTTGGTTGATGCTGACGGCAGCATCATTGGGGTGGCATCGCTGATTCAGGATGTGACTGAATTTCACAGTGCTGTGGAGAAGTTGCGGGCTAGCGAGGAGCGGTTTCGCCAGTTGGCAGAAAATATTCATGAGGTATTTTGGATTAGAGAACCCAATCAAAAGCAGCTAGTTTATGTGAGCCCTGCTTGCGAGAAAATATGGAATTTGAGCTGTCAGAGTTTGCAGTCAGAACCGGAGGCTTTTTGGGATGCTATTCACCCGGAGGATGTCGATCGCGTCAAGGCTGCTTTTGAGAAACAGGTGCGGGGCGATTATGATGAGGAGTATCGAGTAGTGCGATCCCCTACCGGGGCTACGCCAACGGACGGTTCAGTTTGCTGGGTGCGCGATCGGGCTTTTCCAGTCCGCAACGAAACAGGGGAAATTTACCGCATCGTCGGTATTGCCGAAGATATTACCCAGCGCAAATTAGCAGAAGAATTCCAAAAAGTCGCTCAAACAGCTCAAGCTGCCAACCAAGCCAAAAGCGCCTTTTTAGCTAATATGAGCCACGAATTGCGAACTCCCCTCAACGCGATTATTGGTTATAGCGATATGCTCAAAGAAGACGCTGAGGATTTAGGCTGCGAAGATTTTATCCCCGACTTGCACAAAATTCAAACAGCGGGAAAACACTTGCTATCTTTAATTAGCGACATTCTAGATATTTCTAAGATTGAAGCGGGTCGGATGGAACTTTACTTAGAAACTTTCAACCCGGTTAATTTAATTGACGAGGTAGTTTCTACTGTCAAACCCTTGGTAGATAAAAATTCTAATAAGTTTGAAGTTGATTGTGGTGAGGACTTGGGAATAATGTATGCTGACATTACCAAAACTCGTCAAATATTGCTCAACCTGCTGAGCAATGCAGCCAAATTTACGGAACAGGGCACTATTACCCTTTGCATTGAAAGAGTTAAACATGATAGCTTAACCACTCAAGAAATAGCAGAACATTCCGACTCAATAATTTTTCGCGTAGCTGATACGGGCATTGGGATTCCCCCCGAACAATTGCAGCATTTATTTCAAGCATTTATGCAGGGCGACGCATCAACTACGCGCAAGTATGGCGGCACCGGTTTGGGATTGACTATTAGCCGTCACTTTTGCGTGATGATGGGTGGCGATATGCAAGTTGAAAGCGAGTTAGGTTGCGGTTCGGTTTTTACAGTGTGCTTGCCGGCCCGCGTTGAATTATTGGTCAGCAGTTAGGCATACTTTCGTGGACGCAATTGCTACAAAAACAACCTGGTTTCTTGACAAAAACCTGCGCTTTTAGATAATTTATGAGCAATAAACCAAGGTGATGATAGGATGCAGCCTCAGTCTTATTCTAGTTAACTCGTCGTTTCTGCCGGCCCAAAATTTGGGCTGTTAATACCCCGCCAACAAAGCCAAAGAAATGCCCTTGCCAGGAAACTCCCGGCTGCGAGGGCAAAACTCCCCAAATTAAACTGCCGTAGAAGAAACCGACAATTAAAGATACCAAAATAGAGGTAAAGCTGCGTTCAAAATAGCCCCGCAGCAGCAAGAAGCCGAAGTAACCAAAGATTAATCCGCTGGCACCAATGTGAACTGAATTAGGCGCGCCGGTCAGCCAAACTCCGAATCCGCTGACTAGCACAGTGACGGCACTCACGATAAAAAAGTCGCTAATTTCTCGCAGCATAATCAACCAACCCAATGTCACAAAAGGGAGGGTATTGGCGGCTAAGTGAGCAAAATTGCCGTGCAGAAAAGGCATCAACAGGATGCCTTGAAGTCCTTCGAGGCTGCGGGGGCGGATTCCGTAGACATCCAGCCTGCCTCCGAACAGGAAGGCATCGACAATTTCGATAATCCAGAGGAGGGAGACGAAGCCGCCGAGAATAGCGGCGTGGCTTTGCAATTCGCGGGTGATAGCTTTGGTTTCTGGGTTGCTCATGGGTGGTGAGGGCGGTGATACCGATTATTTCTTATTGTAGGAGTTTCTGAGCGATCGCGAGCAAAGATTGTTGGGTCGAGGTTTCAGGGTTTTTTGCAGCAGAGCTTATTTAGAAATATTATAAGTTTTATTAAAAATTCCGCATTTACACGTATAGGATAATTCACCTCGATGCGTCACAATTGTAATTGAACTACAAAAGGAGACTCAACCCAAGGTTGAAGCTAAAACGTAGAAGACAGAATTTTTACCCTATCAATCAATTGTTGGGCTTGAAATGAGGACACTTTTTCGATCGCACACCGTGACTAAAAAAAATCAGGAACTACTTTTCTCGCCCTAAGTCATTAATTTTAGAAGTTCAATCCGGTAAAGCAAAACGAGATGCTGTAGATACTGATTGTAGATAATATAGCACAAGCTCTACAGAGAGTTCTTGGCACCTCGTTATTAAAGAGGAACAGAGCAAAATGAACGTATTTGATCATACAGTCTCCTACCGAACTCTGCCAAATTGGGTAGGATTTGGCAAACAAGAAACCGCCGTTAATGTCGCTACAATTTCTCAACCTTACGGTCAAAAGCCACACTTTGACCCGTTGCATCCGCTAAAACAATGGCTTGATAACGCTGCAATTAAAAGTCAAAAGTTGGCTCGGTTGTTGTGTAAGTTTATTCCCAGCCAGTGTCCGTTTGAGCGAGAAGTCAAAATTGGCGATCGCACTTTATTTTCCATTCCGCCACTGTGCAAGTTAAATCCGCTTTACGAGCAAGTGGTTGGGCTGCGCTTTCGAGCTTTGTGTTATTTGGCTGACGAGTGCGGCGAAGATGTAACTCCTTATTGTTAATTCTGCAAAAATTTAAATTTTTCACTGTCTTTTCACCCTCCCTTCTCCTTGTTGGGGAGGGTTTTTGTTTTGTGCAAGCTTTCCGGGATAAAAAGTGCGTTCAATTTCTTGATAGTCGAGTAAATCAGCTTTAAATCCATTCTTTTTTTATTGATATTTACCTCAAGGGTAGTTGTTTGGGAGGTTTTCGTGATTCGCCTCTTGCGTAACTTTATTGGGTAATCTCCCAAAAGATGTACGGTTCTGTCCCCTCCACAGCGCTATGAGCTAGATACCATTAGAAAAGTGTCAAGGACATCATCAATCTATGTAGGTTGAGCAGTGGAGTGGGGCAACCCACCATTAAAGTTCAGGTTGATTTTCCACATTTTTTACAAAATTGATATATTAGTAATGGATGCAAATATTTAAGCGATTTCAAGAATATCACTAATACTAAAATTCAAACTCACGAACTCGGTAATTACCGGGTACAAAATATAAAATATTTCACGGATATAACTAATACCAAGTGTTGAAAAAAACGTTTTTTGCCGTAATTATTGCGCTTTTATCTTTTATGGTTGCACTCATCCTATCAGCTCAAAGTTCTGAGGCTGTCAATGAACTATATGTATTTGGGGACAGTCTTTCGGATATGGGAATGGTGTTTCGAGTGAGCGGGGGTCAATATCCGCCTCGTTCGACTTACTTTCAAGGGCGTTACTCGAATGGTAAGGTTTGGGTAGAGTATCTTGCCGATCGCCTAAAGTTGCCGCCTGAACGAGTCACTAATTTGGCCTATGGAGGTGCAACAACGGGGAGCGATCGCAATAGCCTTGTCCCTGGTTTGTTAGCTCAAGTTCAGTCATGGACGAAATCCCAAAAACAGGCAAATCCTCATGCGCTGTATGTACTGTGGGCGGGTGCAAATGATTATTTGCAGGGGGTAAGTAATGCGAATCTTCCCGTTGAAAATGTGGCGAGGGCGATCGCGTCTCTTGCGGATGTGGGTGCCAAAAATATCCTGCTGGCAAATTTACCAGATTTGGGGCAGTTACCGGCGACGCGAACAGGCGTTAATTCTGCAAGGCTCACTGCATTAACACAAGCACACAATCAGGGTTTGAGGCGAGCGGTTAAGGTATTAAATCAACAGCATTCTGACTTAAAAATTGCGACTCTGGATGCTAATGCGCTTTATCGGGAAGCGATCGCAAACCCGGCTAAATACGGCTTGACTAATGTGACGAGTGCGTGTTTATCGGGTGGAGGTGTTTGTGCTAGTCCCGATCGATTTTTGTTTTGGGACGGCATTCATCCGACGACTGCCGCACACAAAATTTTGGGGGAAGCAGCATCCGCAATTGTGCAGGAGAGCGGGATGATTAAATCTGAATTGGGGACGCTTCGGTAAACCATTTTTAGACCCGACGGGCGATCGCCACAAGACCGGGATGCTCCCTTTTCGTAAAGGTTGACATGATTTTTTGCATGAGAGCAAAATTGGCTCATCTGATATTGTAGAAATTTTCCTCGTGGGCGATCGGACTTTATGTTCCCTTCCGCCACTGTGCAAGTTAAATCCCCTTTACGAGCAAATCGTTGGGCTGCGCTTTCGAGCTTTGTGTTATTTGGCTGACGAGTGTGGCGAAGATGTAACTCCTTATTGTTAATTCTGCAAAAACTTAAATTTCTCACTGTCTTTTCACCCTCCCTTCTCCTTGTTGGGAAGGGTTTTTTTATTTTGAGATTATTCTGCAGTTTAAACTTGTTAACCTCAAACTCAAATGTGGCGAAGCGCCGGTCATTTGAGTTCGAGGTTAAATTACACAAACTTTCGTCTGCCTCAGCATAAAAGCCAGATATTCTGTTAGATCCCCGGCTTTTTGAAGAATTCGGGGCTTGAAAGAGCGATCGCATTTAAATACTAAAGGGAGCGAATCACTCGTTGTTCGAGAATGCGTTTGCCTTTGTTATAAATACTAAGGCTGGCTCCTGTAACGATGTAATCGTAGGTGCCATTTTTTGCCACGTAACCAGTCCCTTCTTCAGTTCGAGCACGCAGGGCGATCGTGCTGCCGTTACTCTTTTTAACGCCGTAGTAATATAGTTGATGAGCGTGGTTGTAGCACAGATAAATCCGAAAGTTGCTGGTCTCGAAATAGTTTGCCAGTGTCTGTCTTTTGCGAACACAAAAATCTCTCACCTGTTTTTGGGGGGTGGATACATTAGCTATTTGTATGGTTTCAATCGGAGACTGAGTGCGAGACGCTGTTGGTGCAGTGCTTGTGTTCGATCGTCCTAGAGCAAAGGTTGCCGCTGGATTGCTGGCAAATAGCATTAAACCGAGTAAGCTGGTTTGTGTGAGTCTTGCTGTGAAGTTCATAAGTCATTCCTTTAAAAGATGTTGATGCGTCTAATCTATGTAAGTGGGATTGATTAGGGCGATCGAACAGTACAGTTTTCACAATTGGCCTCAATGAGGAAATCCTCGGATGCAATTTCCGTTTCCCCTGAGAGATGGCACTATTCTCAATAAGCTTTTAGGGACAGGCTAGAAGCCCGCCCCACAATAGGATTGAATGTATAGTCGAAAGCTGGTTACTGAGAATGATATTTTTTTTGAGTTTCCCTGCAACTGACTAGCCGACGGACAATTAAATAAGTGGCACTTTGGATTGCTGAGAGGACTTATGTACTAACAGGCGATCGCGAGGACAAAGCAGAGAATTATTTTAAATATTGTGCGCCAACTGCTGGCGCGGATGCTAATTTTCATCAATTTCGATAAGTGCGAACGGGTAGTCCTGACAATGCAGGGCTACCATTTTATTATGTGTGGATTGGCTTATAATATCTAAGGTATACTTATTTGATAAATCAATTGTAGCAAATACTCTTTCAAGCTGATTCTAAAGTTACGAGAGATTTAATCATTTTCAGATAAAATATTACTTTCTCAATCATCGTTCAGTATTCGAGGCCAAAAATGGGGGAAATTTCAGAGACAAGCCGTTTTCAAGGACGAGTGGTAAAAATTTTTAGTGATAAAAGAGGCGGATTCATTTCCCCCGATGATAAAAGTGATGACCTTTATTTTATCGCTTCACAAGTTGAACACGATAAATTTGGAACTTTGAAGCCGGGATATGTCGTTACTTTTACTGTTGGTCAAAGCAAGGATGGCCAGCGGTTTTTTGCTAATAAAATAGAATTAGTCAGCGAAGGATATCATAGGTTTTCTACAACAAAAATTCGTTTTTCTGGGTATGTAAAAAATATTTTTACTAACAAAAAATGGGGTTACATTACGCTTGAGGGAAGCACTCAAGAACTCTATTTTATAGCCAAGGAAGTAGAAGATAATAAATTTGAAAGTTTGAAAGTAGGCGATGCAGTTACCTTTACCATTGGTGAGAGCGAAGATGGGAGACGATTTGCCAATAGAATCCAACTTCTTGATGTTGACCAAATAGAGCAAAATGATACTCCTGCTGAGTTGCTCCCCACTCCTATCACCTGTAATGAACTTAAAAACCAAATAATTGAGCAATTTAAGCGAATAGTACATACAACCAGCTCAAGTGAATTTGAGGACTTGACTTTTTTATTACTGAAAAATTTGGGCATCCATTATCTCTATCAATATGACAAAAGAAACCAAGCTGGTAGAGCCGATGGATTTTTCATTATTGGCAACCTTGCAGTAATGTATGATTGCACGCTCAGGGAGGGTTTTGAAGAATATAAAAAAGACCAGATTGAAAACTATATAAATAAGCTTGAGCAGGCTCAGTTGACATTTAACCTGAGATCTTCAGACGGTGTACAAAAGAAAAAAACTCTTAGAATTGATGGCAAAAGCAAACAAGTTTGGATTATTACTCTAGGTCAAACGCGAGAAATCAGTGATTACGGTAATATCAAAGTTAAGGAAGTTTCGGTAAATCATCTTATTTGGCTACTTCAAGAGAGATTAAACCGAGATGTGATAGAAGAAGATGATTTGGCCCTGAATCTACTATCTCGTATAGAAAAGTTCATTCCTGCTTAAAGCAGTTTTGCATTTTGAGTGAGGTGGGCAAATGCCCACCCTACCAATAAACTATGCGCCGACAGATTCCTTCGCTGCGTAAAGCACCTCAACGGTAATCTTATCAATCCCCCGATCGCGCGCAAACTTCTCAGTATTGCGCTTCACCTTACCCCGCACAAAGCCAGGGATTTTATTCAACTCAGCCTGTCCATCCTTCGTCCAACCCATATCAGAATCAGCCGAAATACCCTTCGTAATCACTTCCTTGGTATCGTGGCCGCCGAAGATTTCCAGCAAGTGGTCTTCCATTCCCAAAGTGAAGGAATTGTAGACTAAATCTACGCACTGATTCGTGCCTTCATAACCCAAAAATGGCTTGTAGCCGATCGGGAAATTTTGGACGTGAATCGGTGCAGCAATTACGCCGCAGGGAATATCCAACCGCTTACCTACGTGGCGTTCCATTTGGGTGCCGAAAATTGCCGAAGGTTCCGCTTTGGCGATCGCATCTCCAATCGCCCCGTGATCGTCGGTGACGAGCACTTCATCGCAATACTCGCTTACCTGTTCCCGGAACCAGTCAGCATCGTGTTTGCAGTAGGTTCCAGCCCACACAACGTGGATTCCCATCTCGCGAGCCAAAATCTTCGTCATCGCCGCAGCGTGCGTATTATCGCCAAATACGACGGCTTTTTTGCCAGTTAAGTTTTGGCAGTCGATCGATCGCGAAAACCAAGCAGCCTGCGACACAAACCGAGTTTGTTGGTCAATAAAGTTTTCGTAATCAACATCCGCACCTTGAGCATTCAAAACTTGCTGAATCTTGCGGATACAGCGCGCCGTTTCTACCACACCCATCGGCGTAATATCCACCATCGGCGTGCCGAATTCTTTTTGCAAATACTCCCCGGCCATCATCCCCAATTCCCGATAAGGAACCAAGTTAAACCAAGCGCGCGGCAGTCTTTTTAAGTTGTGAACCGAAGCACCTTCGGGAATAACTTCGTTGACTTCAATGCCCAAATCTGCCATCAAACGTTTCAACTCGGTGCAGTCGTGCTGGTTGTGGAAACCCAGGGTAGACATACCGATAATGTTGACAGATGGTTTTTCGCTTTTGGCTTCTACTAAATCGCCTTTTTTGCGGGCTTTGTTAATGTAAAATTGGACGATTTGATCCAAAGTGCGATCGGCAGCTTGCAGTTCGTTTACCCGATAATGGTTAACATCCGCCAGCAATACATCGCCTTTGGCATCCAATTGAGCTCGTTCCACGAAGTTTTCCAAGTCTTCTTGCAGAATGCTGGAGGTGCAAGTCGGGGTGAGCACGATTAAATCTGGGTGTTCTTCTCTGTCTTTGCGGGTGATGTTGTCCACCACCCGTTCTTGCGAACCCCGCGCCAGTACGTGTCTGTCAACGACGCTGGTAGTTACTGGAGTGAAATCCCGTTCCCTCTCCAGCATGGAACGCATGACGTTAAAATAGTCGTCTCCAATCGGTGCGTGCATGATTGCATGGACGTTTTTGAAGGAAGTGGCGACGCGCAAAGTGCCGATGTGGGCTGGGCCTGCGTACATCCAATAAGCCAATTTCATAGGTTTTTTTCCTGGTGCTGGTTGAGAATTGCCCGATCGGGCGATTACTGCTAAATTTTAAGGTTGTTTCTGATTTTCTCACCGGATGAATCCTTGAGAAATACTAAGTTTCTGAGGATTTACACATTTGGGAAATGCTCAAACGCTTTGTCTGCTTGGCATTTGACTCGCAATTTAAACCACTTTACCTGGGTTTTATGGCAATAATTCTTAATCTTTCCTAAAATTTTCTTAAGAGTTAGGCAAATTTGATTAATGTAGGGTTCGCTGCCGCGCACCAGACAAGGTGCAATAATTGAGCATTTTTTGTCAAATTTACTCTGCTCAAACGGTCAATCGATTTTAGATTTTAGATTTTAGATTTTAGATTAAAGAATTGAAGGATTGACCCCACGGATAAATTCGGGGGTTCCTTTATGGGATACAGGTTTTTTATTTCTGGGTCCTGAGTCTGCGAAGGAATGAATCCGGGGGCTTGTATTTTGGATAATTTAGGTCAGTTAGTATTGTTAATCGATGGTCAAAATAGATAGAACTGAAGAAAATTTCAGATTCCGAAGCAACACTTACTTCCCTCAGCGCCTCGGTCGCGAAATATAGTTAAGATTTGCACCGGCCGATTTTTTTAAAGCACCCACAATTCGGGCCTTCTCACGGAAAAAAATACATCTTTCAGCACTTGCGTATTTTCACGAGATGTGGTGACACTCCACTAAAGTCAAGCGATTGCTTGGAATCTGAGATGATTTAGTTGTCAACATGGCGATCAAGCATTAGAGTAAATCCTTGCACAAATCCTGTATTTGTGATCTTGTTTACCTAACTGCTGAGGTGACGAAAGCCCCAGCGTGCTTTTGTCAGCAGTAGCTCTTTGCTGTCAAGGCCTGCTTTCCCACACATCCCAAAAGATAGCTCTTGAGCGATAATGAAGAATAACATAGGATTTACGAAAAGAAACCCGATTTACACGATAAAATCTTGGGTTTGTCAACGACTAGCAACGAAGAAACCGGGTTTCTAGCCCGCCGCGCGTCAGTCCTGTAACATTGACCAAGCACACCTAATTTGAGAGAACCCAACTATGATGGCAATTCCCGGCGTTGCAGTTCTCGCTCTCATTTATGAAAGCAGCACTTCCCTGGTTTACCGCGGCCACAACGAGCAGAACAACCAACCTGTTATTATCAAACTTATCAAAGAAGACTATCCGACTCCTGAAGAACTTAATAGATACAAGCGCGAATATGAGATCACTGCCAACTTAAGCCTGTTGGACGGAGTTGTGAAAGTGTATAAATTGCAACAGGTTAGAAATAGTCTGGCAATGATCTTAGAAGATTTTGGCGGGGAATCTTTAAAAATATTTATGGCTTCCCAAAAATTTACCATTTTAGGATTTCTGACTACGGCTATCAAAGTTGCTGAAACTTTGGGAGAAATTCACGGAAAAAATGTAATTCATAAAGATATCAACCCCTCTAATATAGTTTTTAATCCTGCTACAGGACAAGTTAAACTCATAGATTTTAGCATCTCAACTGCATCCAACCTGGAAAATATTCCCAATAAAAACCCTAATTTTTTAGAAGGCACTTTAGCCTATATGTCGCCCGAACAAACCGGCAGAATGAACCGGGTAGTCGATTACCGCACCGACTTTTATTCCCTCGGCGTGACATTCTATGAAATCCTGGCAGGACAACTCCCTTTTCCCACTACAGATCCCATGGAGTTAGTTCACTGTCACATCGCCAAACAGCCAGTACCTCTCGCTGAAATAGTCCCAGAAATTCCTAAAGCTGTTTCAGATATTGTGATGAAATTGTTAGCAAAAACCGCTGAGGAGCGTTATCAAAGTGCTTGGGGACTAAAAGCCGATTTGGAATCCTGCCTGTTTCAGTGGCAAACCTCTGGGGTTGTTTCTGAGTTTCCTCTCGGCAGCCAAGATATTTCCGACAAATTTCAAATCCCTCAAAAACTTTACGGCAGACAGCGAGAAGTTGAAACTCTTTTAGCGGCATTTGAACGGGTAGCAGCCACAAATAATCGAGGCTACCGCACCGACAATTCTCAAATTTCTGTCATCAAAAAAGAGAGCAAATCGAAAAAAGAAATTCCCTTGTCAGTTTTGGCGAGAGGACAGCATAAATCCCGCAGCGAGATGATGCTGATTGCCGGTTATTCCGGCATTGGCAAATCTGCAATGGTGAAGATTTTAGACAAACCTATCACTCGCAGACGTGGATATTTTATTTGGGGAAAGTTTGACCAGTACAAGCGAACTATTCCTTACTCGGCCGTTGTCAGCGCTTTTTCGGAATTGGTGCGGCAACTGTTAACTGAAAGCGAAGCTCAATTAGCAGTTTGGCGCGAAAAACTCCGCAGTTCCTTCGGTCAAAACGGGCAAATTATTATTGATGTCATTCCCGAAGTTGAACTAATTGTCGGAGCTCAGTCTCCTGTAGCTGAATTGGGACCGACGGAATCTCTGAACCGCTTTAATTTAGTATTTCAAAATTTCATTCGCGTATTTTGCCAGCCAGAACATCCGCTGGTCATTTTTCTCGACGATTTGCAGTGGGCTGATTCGGCTACTCTCAAATTGATCGAATTGATGATGACAGATGAAGCTACGCAATATCTGTTTTTAATTGGTGCTTATCGGGATAATGAAGTTAGTCCCACTCATCCTTTAATGATGACTTTGGAGACGCTGCGGAATCAGGAAGCTATCATTAATCAGATTGCTTTGTCGCCACTGGGGGTGGAAAACATAACTCATTTGATTGCCGAGACTTTGCACAGCGATCGAGAATCTGTCAAACCATTAGCTGAATTGGTAATCAGCAAAACCGACGGCAATCCTTTTTTTGTCAATCAATTCCTGCAAACATTGTATCAGGAAAACCTGCTAGTTTTTCACCCGCCCCAGTCGGGGAGCAAGGGCGGCTGGCATTGGGATATGACTCAAATTGAGCAGTGCGCTATCACTGACAATGTAGTAGATTTGATGGTACAAAAATTGAGAAAACTGCCAAGTTCAACGCAGCAAGTTTTGCGTTTAGTGGCTTGTTTGGGCAACGAATTTGACTTAAATACTCTTTCTTTAATTCATGAAAAAGAAGCCTCGGAAACTTTTTCTCACCTGTTGCCGGCGATTAAGTCGGGACTGATTCTGCCAACTTCGGAATTGGAAAGCAAGTCATTAGATTACGTGCTATTTCCGCTATTAATTCTGAATTATAAATTTTTGCACGATCGCGTACAACAAGCAGCTTACGCTCTGATTGACGACTCGCAAAAAAAGGCAGTTCACCTGAAAATAGGCAGGCAAATCCTAGAAAACACCCCGGCTGAATATCGCGCTGACAGAATCTTTGAATTAGTCGATCACTTGAATGTAGCTCGATCGCTAATTAAAGACGATCGAGAATTAATTGAACTGGCAACGCTAAATTTAGACGCGGCCCGCAGAGCCAAAGATGCCACTGCTTATGTTGCTGCCTTGCAGTATTTGACCGCAGGCATGGATGGTTTGAGCGCCGATATTTGGGATGCCCACTACGATTTAGCCTTTGCCTTGCACATGGAGCGGGCAAATGTTGAGTATTTAAACGGTTATTTCGAGAATTCTGAAGAATTTATTAATATAACTCTGGAAAAAGCGCGATCGCCCTTAGAAAAAGTAGAAATTTACAACCTGCTGATCGTGCAGTACACCCTACGGGCGAAGTACGAAGAAGCCGTTAAAGCCGGAATCCAAGCTTTGGACTTGCTAGGCATTGACTTGCCGCTAGACGGGCTACAAAAAGTCATATCCGAAGAATTTACAACAGCCACAAATATTTTAGCCGGTAGAGAAATAGCTTCCCTAATTGACGCCCCCGAAATGACTGTACCCGACAAAAAAGTTGCAGTCAAATTAATTACAAACTTGCTGACATCGGCGTACCTCAAAAATCCCGACTTGTGGAAAGTCAGCGTTTTAAAAGGAGTCAATCTTTCTCTACAATACGGTTTAGTACCCGAAGCCTCTCTTTGCTATGCTGGCTACGGTATGTTTTTAAACGCAGTTTCGGGAGATTACAAAGCTGCGTATCAATTCGGCTTGTTATCGCTGAATCTCAGCGAAAAATCTGGCAATATCGGCTTGAAGTGCAGAGCTTGTTCATCCCTGGTCAGTATTTTTTATTACTGGTTCAACCACATCAAAGATTCCCACGCAATCAGCAATGAAGGATATCAAGCAGCTTTAGAATCAGGAGATTTAGAGTATGCGGGTTATATCCTGTCCAACCGCATAGCTAACTCATTTTTTCAAGGTAAAGAAATCTCGCAAATTCTGGCAGACACGAGCAGGTATTTGCAGTTCAGCCAAAAAACCAAAAATCAGCTCGTAACCGATATATTATTAGGAGTAGAGTTAATCCTCCGTAACTTGAGCAAACTAACTCCTGAAAAGTTTGTATTTGAAAGCGAAGATATCAGCGAAGCTGAATACGTATACAACTGTCAAGCTCATCAAAATTTGTACTCGCTCTGCCTTTATCAGATTCGCAAATGCCAGGTAATGTACTGGTATGGCAACTTCAACGAAGCGCTACAACTAGCTTTTGAAGTAGAAAAACAGCTATCTTTTATTACCGGAGCGATACCCGCTACCGAATGGAATTTTTTCTTTTCTCTAACTTTAGCCGCCGTTTTCCCAAATGTTTCAGAAGACAAGCAAAAGGAATACTTGGAAAAGTTAGAGGAAAACCAAAAACAGATGAAAATTTGGGCAGACAACTGTGCAGAAAATTTTCTGCACAAGTACCTTTTAGTACAAGCAGAAATAGCCCGAATTTCCAAAAAAGATTCAGAAGCTGTAGAACTGTACGATTTCTCTATAAATTTAGCCCAAGACAATGAGTTTGTCCAAAATGAAGCGCTAGCTAATGAACTAGCAGCTAAGTTTTGGTTGAGTAAAGGCAAGTATCAATATGCCAAAATTCACTTGCGCGAAGCTCACTCGTGCTACTTGCGCTGGGGTGCAGTTCGCAAAGTAGAAGATTTAGAACAGAAGTATCCGCAGTTGCGGGAAATGACGCCGCTCAACGGAAGTTTTAACAACAGTCAAACTACCACAACTATTCATACTTCTACTGGCAGCGATGCGAGAGTGCTCGATTTGGCAACGGTAATGAAAGCATCTCTGGCGATTTCTAGCGAAATTGTCCTCGATAAGTTGCTGGCTTCTTTGATGAGAATCTCCTTAGAAAATGCGGGTGCTCAATTAGGTTTTCTGATTTTAGTCAGAGATGGTCAACTGTTGATTTCAGCTAAAGCGTCAGTCTTTGCTGAAGATGTAGCTGTGCTGCAATTTACGCCTGTTGGAGACTATCATGATTTACCTGTGACGGTGATTAATTATGTGGAAAGGACTCGCTCGGATTTGGTGTTGAGCAATGCGGCGGGTGAGGGACTATTCACAGCCGACCCTTACATCGCTAAACACAAACTGCAATCTATTTTGTGTACTCCAATCATCAATCAAGGCAAACTGATCGGCATTCTTTATTTAGAAAACAATTTGACTGTCGGAGCATTTACTCCCCACAGATTGGAAGTTTTAAGGTTGCTTTCTTCCCAAGTTGCTATTTCTTTGGAAAATGCTCTCCTTTACAACTCGGTTGAACAGAAAGTGCAAGAGCGGACGCAGGAGTTAAATGAAAAAAACGAGCGTTTAGAACAAACTTTGCGCGAGTTGAAACTAACTCAAGCTCAATTAATCCAAACGGAAAAGATGTCTAGTTTGGGGCAAATGGTGGCTGGTGTAGCTCACGAAATTAATAATCCTGTAAGTTTCATCTACGGCAATCTTAATCCGGCTAGCGAATACGTTAAAGACTTGCTAAAATTGATTGATCTTTACCAGCAGCACTATCCCGAACCTGCTGATGAAATCTTAGAGGAAATTGAAACAATTGAGCTGGAATTTTTGAGCGAGGATTTGCAAAAGCTGCTGGATTCCATGAAAGTAGGAGCGGAAAGAATCCGAGATATTGTGCTAAGCTTGCGGAATTTCTCTCGCCTCGACGAAGCGCAAATGAAGTCGGTAGATATCCATCAAGGCATAGACAGTACGGTGATGTTGCTGCAACCGCGCCTGAGAAAAGAGGGCGGGCGTTTGGGAATTGAGGTGATTAAAAATTACAGCACGCTACCCCTAATTACTTGTTATGCGTCTCAGTTGAATCAGGTATTTATGAATATTTTGACAAATGCGATCGATGCTCTCCTCGTAGCAAGAGATTGCCCGGAAAACTCTCATCAACAGCCTACGATTACAATTTCTACAGAGGTGACTGACAGGAATTCTGTCATCATTATAATTGCCGACAGCGGGCCGGGAATGAGCACTGAGGTGCTGCACAAGATATTCGATCCATTTTTTACAACTAAGCCCGTGGGTTCGGGAACTGGTTTGGGATTGTCTATTTCTCATTCGATTGTTGTTAGTTCCCACGGCGGAAAATTGACTTGCGTTTCTGCACCCGGAGAGGGAAGCGAGTTTATTATTGAAATTCCGATCGCCCCCAGGCAAGTTTTGTAATCGGCCCTACTATCAAGCAACATCCCCAAATCAATCCCAGTTAGCAACCCTTAACAATCCGGCCACGCCTTGCATTTACTAAACTTTGAATTCGCAATTCAAGCTCGGCGAAAACTCTGCATTAAAGTCGATCGCTCTGGTTTCGACAAAAGCGCGATCGCCCTTTTGCAGCCGCACTGAGGACTTTTCATTACGACGAGGGATGCTCCGGCAAAGCATAAAAACTGTCAGATTTTTAATTAAAAAAGTAAATATTGTTTGTATCTTCATGATCGAACGGTAGATAGTAGATCATACTCAAATAAAAGTAATTTTAGAGCATGAAAATACGTCACTTCGGCAAAACTAAGGCGATCGGATTGCAGCTCATACTGATCGTGCCATTTGTTTTGCAAATCTTTGGAGCGGTCGGTCTGGTGGGATATTTGTCGTTCAAAAATGGGCAAAAAGCGGTAAACGATTTGGCGGATCGGTTGATGGATCGAACCAGCAGTACGGTGAATCAACATCTGAATGCTTATTTATCTATTCCGCATCAAGTGATTCGGATTAACGCCGATGCGATTCGGATGGGATTGCTAGATGTGCGCGATCGCCAAACCGTCGGTAAGTATTTCTGGCACCAAATGCAGGCCTATGACCTGACTTACATCGGCATCGGACTGACGACTGGTTATGGGGCCGGAGCCGCACGCTACGACGGCAAAAACGTCGTGATCGATGATTGGAGTCCTAAACCTCTAAACAATCTCCAAACCTACGCCACCGATGACCGGGGTAATCGTACCCGTATCGTTAGTGTAACTAATTGGAGTAGCTTTACTGAACCCTGGTACGCCGAACCCGTGAAAGCAGGTAAACCTATTTGGTCGCGGATCTATACCTGGAATTATCCCGGTCATCCTTATATTGTTGCCTCGGCGGGTCGCCCCATCTATGACACAAATAATCGCTTGCTAGGAATGGTTGGAGTCGATATCCATCTGTTGAAACTGAGCGATTTCTTACGGAATATAGATGTCAGTAGCTCAGGGCAGGTTTTCATCATGGAACGAAATGGGCTGTTGATCGCAAATTCTGCGAAAGAACAACCCTTTACCACCGTTAAAGACGAGATTCGGCGTTTGAAGGCGATCGACAGTCCCAATCCCATAGTGCAGGGAATTGCCAAACAAATCCAGCAACGCTTCAAAGGGTTTCAATCCATTTCTAAAGACACGGATCTCCGACTTGATTTTCAGGGAGAACTCTACTATGTGCAACTCACTCCCTGGCGCGACCAATATGGATTGGATTGGTTAGTGGTGGTGAGTGTGCCAGAAAGCGAATTCATGGCACAGATTGATGCCAATACTCGCACCACAATCTTGCTCTGCTTAGCAGCATTGGGGGTAGCTTGTATGATGGGCGTTCTCACCTCCGGCTGGATTGCCCGTCCGATTCTGCGACTGAATCGGGCGAGTGAGGCAATAACATCTGGCAACTTCGACCAAGCTGTAGAAAACAGCCGTATTCAAGAACTCAATGCCCTTGCCAACTCCTTTAACCACATGGCAAGACAACTGCGCGAATCGTTTACCGCCTTAGAAAAAAGTAATGCAGAATTAGAAGACCGGGTGGAATACCGCACCGTTGAACTCAAAAACGCCCTAATTGAACTGCAACGCACCCAATCACAGATAATTCATAGCGAAAAAATGTCTAGTTTGGGGCAAATGGTTGGTGGAGTCGCCCACGAAATTAACAACCCGGTCAACTTCATTCACGGCAACCTCGTCCATACACAGCAATACACCCAAGATTTGTTAAAGTTCGTGCAGCTTTATCAACAGCACTATCCTAACCCTGCTGACGAAATTCAAATCGTAGCCGAAGAAATCGACCTGGAGTTCTTGCAAGAAGACCTGCCCAAAATGCTGTCTTCGATGAAAATGGGTACCGATCGCATCCGCCAAATTGTCCTGTCGTTGCGGAACTTTTCACGGATGGACGAAGCAGATTTTAAAGCAGTGGATATCCATGAGGGTATTAACAGCACCCTACTGATTTTGCAACACCGCCTCAAAAATAGACCGGAACGACCGTCTATTGAGGTGATTCAAAACTACGGTTCTCTACCCCTGGTGGAATGCTACGCCGGACAACTCAATCAGGTGTTTATGAATATTCTCACCAATGCGATCGATGCTCTCCTCGTAGCAAGAGATTACCCGCAAAACTCTCATCAACAGCCTACGATTACAATTTCTACAGAGGTGACTGACAGGAATTCTGTCATAATTAGAATTGCCGACAGCGGGCAGGGGATAAGCACTGAGGTGCTGCACAAGATATTCGATCCATTTTTTACAACTAAGCCTGTGGGTTCGGGAACTGGTTTGGGATTGTCTATTTCTCACTCGATTGTTGTCAGTTCTCATGGCGGAAAATTGACTTGCGTTTCTGCACCCGGAGAGGGGAGCGAGTTTATTATTGAAATTCCGATCGCCCCAGGCAAGTTTTGTAATCGGCGCCACCATCAACCCACAGCAGGGCTGAAAGAGTAATGATGTTTCAGGGAAAATGGAAGAATAAACGTCTCTACCTCTCTTTATCTGCGTAAATCCGCGTCCATCCATTGTCATCTGCGGTGAATACATTCTCTTTTTTTTACCGCCGATGAGGGCAGATCAACACAGATTAACGCAGATGAATTAGATAAATTTCGGTGACGCAGATCGTGATTGTTGACCATTCTGCGAAGCTGAGTGGGCATTGCTGTTGTAGGAATTAATAAAATAAATTAGTGATAAAGTTTCCAACATTCTCGTGCAATTTCCGAATCCTCCTGTGTATGAATTACCAAAATTCTCACCGCTGAATCCACTGTCGCAATATCTTGATCAATCGGTGACTGTTGATTTTTATCCCCATCCAATTTTAACCCGATAAATCCAAAAGCTTCGCAAGCAGCAGCCCGCACAACAGCAGAATTTTCCCCAACTCCCGCCGTAAAAATTAAAGCATCCAACCCTCCTAAACTCGCTAGCATGGCACCAATTCCGGCACGCAAACGATGGATGTAAATATCCAAAGCAAGTTGAGCTCTCTGATTACCTTGGGCGATCGCATCTCCTATCTGCCGCAGATCGCTAGACACCCCAGAAATACCTTTTAAACCAGAATTTCGATTGAGAATACCATCAAGTTTCTCAGCAGTAAAATCGGATTGTTTTAATAGATGAATGAGGATGCCTGGATCGATCGAACCCGATCGACTTCCCATCATTAAACCTTCCAAAGGCGTAAATCCCATCGTCGTGTCAACACTCCAGCCACCGCGAATGGCTGCCAGAGAACATCCGTTGCCCAAATGACAGCTAATCAACCGCAAATCTGCCAAATCTTGACCCAGAATGTCGGCGGCCCGACGCGCGCAATATTGATGGCTAATCCCGTGAAAACCGTAGCGCCGAATCCCATTTTCCAGCCATTCATAGGGGCCGGGATAAACAAAGGCTGCGGGCGGCAATTGTGCGTGAAAAGCTGTATCAAATACTGCTACTTGCGGCACATTGGGGAGGATTTTTTCAATCGCTTCGATACCTTCGAGGTTAACCGGATTGTGGACAGGGGCGAAAACTGATAAACGGGCGATCGCCTTTTTAACATCCGGCGAAATTAACGTACTTTGCTGATAATCTTGTCCGCCGTGTACGACGCGGTGACCGACAATATCAATCTCTTTTAAATCGTTAATTGTTTGAGTTTTTCCCTTGCAAAGACTCTCCAGCATTCGAGAAATAGCATCTTTGCGAGAGTCTGAGGCAAACTCCTCTTCAAGTCGATCGCCTTTTGCTGTTTTGACTTTCAACTCTGCGATACCCTGCTGGTGATTCCAATCAATTTGAGCTGACCAGAGGGGTTGCAAAGGTCGATCGGGCAGGACATCGTTTAACTCGTAAAGACAGCTTTTTTGACTGCTAGAACCCGCATTTAACACCAGTATTTTCATGCTTTATTATGTCCTGTTGATTTGTTCTTTCGATCGCTAGGCGATTGAAATCGCGTCTTGTCAAACTTTCGTCCGCCTGCACAGACTAAGAAGTCTTGAGATCATGGGAAAATTATTAAGAAAAATGTCGAAAAATTAACTATTAATGCAATGTGTAGCTAACAGTTGCATTTTTTTGATATATCTTCTATGCAGATTTTCATTTACTAAAGTTTAAGGAGCCGATCGATGTTTACACCAATTTTACTTGCCACTGTCGCCAGAACCGTAGAGTGGAGCCCCACGATCGGTTTGATTATGATTCTTTGCAATATTTTAGCTATTGCGATCGGCAAATCAACCATCCAAAAGCCTCACACAGGCCCAGCAATGCCCTCATCCAGTATGTTCGGCGGTTTGAGTTTAGGTGCAGTTGTGGGAACTATGGCCTTTGGTCATATTTTGGGAGCAGGTACTATTTTAGGATTGTCTTACATAGGCGCGATTTAGTTTCAGACACTCAGGGTAGGCAGTGCGCGCACCCTACCCGTAATTTCAAGTACCGGGTAAATTCCGCAGAGTTTCATCCATGTACGATCGATCGCCCAAAACCTCCAGCAGCGGCCCACGAACATCAAACTTAACAATACTGACAGAAGCTGCTAAAGCGGCAATTCGATAGCGATAACGTCCCAAATCAATCCCCAAGAGACTGCACAGAATAATTCTAATAGTCGCCTTGTGCGAGACAACCAAAACATTACCGCTCTTGTACTTTTCCTGAATTTCTGCGATAACTAACGACGATCGGCTAGCAATTTCCACGGAAGTCTCGCCGCCATTCGGTGCATTCCAAGCAGGTTCAGTCAGCCAATTAATATAATCTTCTTCATAGTCTTTTTTGACCTCTTCTACTGTTTTGCCTTCCCACTCACCGTAATTAATTTCCCTCAGTCCGTCGCGAAGCTGCATTTCAATTCCCACAGCATCGCACAAAGGTTTTGCAGTAGCAATTGTGCGTTTCATCGGACTGACATAAACAGCCTCCCAGGGCAATTTTGCGTAAGTGGCGGCAAACTGTTCTGCCATTTGAGAACCTGCGGGCGTTAATTCTGGATCGATATGGCCGCAGAAACCGCCAGTCTTGCTGTAAGTCGTTTCACCGTGTCGGACAAAGTAGATTTTTAAGCTCATATATACCACTTTTATTTGATTGTTGAAAGAGACTTCTATTGAACTAACCGCAGAGGAAGATCGCCTGTAGGGACAAGGGAATGCGGTGTCCTAATCCCCGATCGTGTGCCGGACACGGCATTGCCGTGTCCCTACCCAGAATATCGCTATCCAGGCGCACCCGATCGCACAGTTTGTTGTGCAGTCGCCGCCGGATCTTTCGTTTCCTGCGGCGGTTCCGGCGAAACCGGGCCCGCGTGCGGCCACTTCCAGTCGCGGATTTCCGGCATATCATCGCCGTGCTTGGTGATATACTGCGTGTGCTCGATCAGCTTGTCACGGATAGCTTGTTTGCCGTAAGCTGCTACAGAACTCAGTTTCGGAACGCGATCGAGTACATCTCCAACTAAATGGAATCGATCGAGGTCATTAACCACCACCATATCAAACGGCGTCGTAGTCGTACCCTCTTCCTTGTAACCCCGAACGTGAATATTCGAGTGATTCGTCCGGCGGTAAGCCAATCGGTGAATCAGCCAAGGATAGCCGTGAAAAGCAAAAATCACAGGCTTATCTTTCGTGAACAAACTATCAAAATCCTTGTCAGACAAACCGTGGGGATGTTCTGTCGAAGGCTGAAGAGTCATCAAATCCACCACATTAACCACCCGCACTTTTAAATCCGGATAATCTCGGCGGAGAATGTCAACAGCAGCCAAAGTTTCCAGCGTCGGAACATCACCCGCGCAAGCCATCACCACATCCGGTTCGCCACCTTTATCGTTGCTAGCCCACTCCCAAATACCGATGCCGGCCGTACAGTGTTTAATCGCAGCATCCATATCCAAATACTGCAATGCCGGCTGCTTCCCTGCAATAATCACGTTGACATAGTGGCGGCTGCGGAGACAGTGATCCGTTACTGACAGCAAAGTATTCGCATCAGGCGGCAAATAAATCCGCACAACTTCCGCTTTCTTGTTAATTACGTGGTCGATAAAACCCGGATCTTGGTGAGAAAAACCGTTGTGGTCTTGCCGCCAAACGTGAGAAGTTAGCAGGTAGTTGAGAGAGGCGATCGGTCGGCGCCAAGGAATATCGTTAGTAGTTTTCAACCACTTGGCGTGTTGGTTGAACATCGAATCGATAATGTGAATAAACGCCTCGTAACAAGAGAAAAAGCCGTGGCGTCCCGTCAGCAAATAGCCTTCCAGCCATCCCTGACATAGATGTTCGCTGAGGACTTCCATCACCCGGCCGTCGGGGGAAATGTGGTCGTCTTCCGGCAAAATTTCCCCCGCCCACACCCGGTCCGTCACTTCAAACACCGGATCGAGGCGGTTTGAGGCCGTCTCGTCAGGCCCGACAATGCGGAAATTCGCGTTTTCCTGATTCAGTGTCATCACCTCTCGCAGGAAGCGGCCGGAAACGCGGGTTGCTTCTGCCATTACAGTGCCCGGTTTTTGCACGTCAACGGCATAGTCTTCAAATTCTGGCATTTTCAAGTCTCGCAGCAGCAGGCCGCCGTTAGCGTGGGGATTTGCCCCCATCCGCCGAGATCCCTTGGGCGCGAGTTCCGCCAATTCGGGAATTAACTTGCCCTTTTCGTCGAAGAGTTCTTCCGGCTTATAGCTTTTCATCCAATCTTCCAGCAGTTGGACGTGTCCCGGCTTAGAAGCCATTTCCGAAAGTGGGACTTGGTGCGATCGCCAATAATCCTCAGTTTTCTTACCGTCAACTTCCTTCGGCCCCGTCCAGCCTTTGGGAGTTTTCATCACAATCATCGGCCACTGGGGACGGCCGGAATAGCCCTCCGTCCGGGCTTTTTCCTGAATCGCCTTAATTTCGCCGATCGCGGTATCGAGAGTTGCAGCCATCAACTGGTGCATCGTTTCCGGGTCTGAACCTTCCACCCAATAAGGTTTGTAGCCATAACCGACCATCAAACTTTCCAATTCCTCGCGCGGAATGCGGGCCAACACGGTTGGATTGGCAATTTTGTAGCCGTTCAAGTGCAAAATCGGCAACACGGCCCCGTCCCGAACCGGGTTGAGAAACTTGTTAGAGTGCCAGCTAGCAGCCAGCGGGCCAGTTTCCGCTTCCCCGTCGCCGACAACTGCCGCCACAATCAAATCGGGATTGTCGAAGGCCGCCCCGTAAGCGTGGACGAGGGCGTAGCCGAGTTCGCCGCCTTCGTGAATCGAACCGGGGGTTTCCGGGGCGACGTGGCTGGGGATACCGCCGGGAAAGGAGAATTGTTTGAACAGCCGCTGGATACCCTCTTCATCTTGGGAAATGTTCGAGTAATATTCGGTATAAGTGCCTTCGAGATAGGTGTTGGCGACCAAGCCCGGCCCGCCGTGTCCAGGGCCTGCGATGTAGATGGTGTTGAGGTCTTGGGCTTTGATGATCCGGTTGAGGTGAACGTAGATGAAGTTGAGGCCTGGAGTGGTGCCCCAATGTCCGAGGAGTCTCGGTTTGACGTGTTCGATTTTGAGGGGTTCTTTGAGTAGGGGGTTGTCGAGGAGATAGATTTGTCCGACGGATAGGTAGTTTGCCGCCCGCCAGTAGGCGTTCATTTTATGTAGTTCTGAGTCGGAAAGCGGCTTTAATTGCGGGATCTCGGTTGTTCCTAGCATCATCAGCGATTGACTCCTAAGTTGTGCTTGTTTTGTAAAGTGCGATCGAGAAGTGCGATCGATATTAATTTGTTATTTGTGACATTTTGTATTTAAACTCCATGTCTTCCACGCAAACTATTGAATTCTAGCTTGTTTATGCCTCCATCAAAGTTTAAATTAATGTTAATTTATAGCTAAATATCGCACGACTTTGATGCAATAAAGCGGGCTACTTGCGGGGATCAAGGGATTCAGTAATACATAATAGGATTTACACAAGATTTTTGGTAGGCTGTACACTCCGCACTGAGCCGTAGTATATGTTGCGAGTGGTGGGATGTGTTGTGCAAGTCCCCAAAAAGATACTTCTCAAGGTAGAACTCGTAATGATTTATATGTGAATTAAATTTTATTTATGCAGGCGAATTGTCCGCTGACTCCTTTTCTGCTAAAGTTTTGTATGTTCGTCATATCAAAGTTCTCGTTAGCTTAGCTTATGGAGGTACTTAAATCATACTCATCTTGAATATTCTTGATTCGGAAACTAGCATTAAATTTTTTCTTAAACAGACTTTGTAGCTGTTGTATACTTGTTGTCTGTTTTGGCACTCGTGTAGACACGACAAAACATAGCTTCTTAATCTTTTGGGGATTTTCCGAAAGTAATTTAATAGTTGATTCTATTTGTTTAACCGCCTGTGCAATATCGCTTCCTTTCAACTCTACATATATTTCTACTGCATCAGAAGGAATGAGTGCGTAGTCGCAACGCAAAGTCTCATTGTCACTAATAACGCAGCCATCAACCTTAATTATTAATATTTCGTCTTGATTCGGGTTGAGGAACGTTATTTTACTTTTGTTTTCCTGCAAGACAATCTTGGTGTCGGATCTATGTTCCTCACACTCTGGAAGACTTTTCATATACGATTCAAACTAAGTTGAGAAGTTGATCGAATTCAATAGCTAGTTCATCAGAAACAGAATCAATTACTCGCGCGTCAATCAACCCAGTATCAGGACACATAATACTCTGGCATTTTCCATCGCTCAAAACATAGGCTGAGAGATCGTCAACATCTAATGATTTGTATCTAGATACAATCTTTTCTAGTTGATGTTGTATATCTTCGCTGGACTCTTCATAAAGAAGCCCAGCCTGGAGTAGATTATTAAGTGCTGTCAGGACATAGGGACTATGGGTAGTGATAAAGAATTGAAGTTGCTCTGGGCGAGAATTAAAGACAGTAGCGATCAACTCGACAATATTACGCTGTGCACTTGGAAATAAATGCGCTTCCGGCTCCTCAATATACACTGTCTGACCGACTGGAGGGGAAGCTAGTAAAGGTAGTGCAGCTAGCATAATTGTCAGAGGCAATGTTTCCTGTTGACCCGAAGATGAGTTCGCAATACTAATACGTCTTCCATCTGCCACCTCCAGAAAATCTTTGCCTTTTTCGTGTATGTGCTTACCACATAAAGACTGCTCTATTAGCCTGTTTATTTCCTCTAGTATATCTTTTGTATATTTATCTTCAACATCAACTTCATATTGTATACCCAAATTTTTTATCCCTTCGTATGTTGAGCCAAAGGATCTTAGAAATGGATCTAAGGTATTATTGCTTGACAGAATAGAAAAAATATTGCTCTGAAGATTAGAGAAAAATGAGCGGCCAGCAGGAATAAAAAGCTGATTGAAGGCTGCCTCTCGACCAATGGATCTGCCTAAACTTTCTACTAAGTGTTCTTTTAAAATGTTTTGGGATAAAAATAAAGTATAAATAATATCAAAACTAGGAGCTATTTCAGAGCCTTTCTCTCTGGTTTTTTTGAGTAAATTGCGTAGGTCGGCCAATTCTTTCTTGAAAAAATCTGAATAGCTGAGGGAAATTCTACCTTTGGTATCCTGTTTTCTCCTAACTTCTATAAAAACATTGGAAATTTCATACCTGATAAAAAAATCTTGTTTTCCCCAACAATCAGGAGGAAAATATTCCTCAAACGTCTTGGAATAGTTTGAATCTAGATTGCGTTTTGTCTGCTCATTCTTTACAACCGATAAAATTTCCCATACGAAGTTCTTAAAATAAAAAAGGAGTTTAGCGCAAACACTCTTACCGCTGGCTTGAGGACCAATAAGTATATTTATTCGTTTGATTTGAATTTCTAAATTTTGGATACCACAAAAGTTTCTAATTATTAATTTTTCAGCCATAATTGGGAATCAAGTATGGTAAGGGCTTCTATCATCTTAACATACAAATTTAATTTTTATGGTTAAAGTTGTCACATTTGTGTTAATAAACCGAATTAGTCACCCTAGGAAAAACTTTAAACAACTCTCATTAATATCAAGATGGATTTCTACGATTTGTACCAATATACTTTGGGATTACCGCAGTTTTTTCGTGAAAGTCGATCGCCCATATCGCCTTTCTGGTCGCTGAGGAGATTTTAGACCAACGTGCGGTTAGTGATAGGGAAAGGAATTACCGAAACCCTAAAATAATACCATTTTTACAAAGTTTGGCTAGAAAATAAGTGTTGGGTTTATTTACATCGGCTCTCGATCGCACAGGTGCGGCTCTGTGAGATTGTCGATATGCTGCGTTAGGGGTTGTTTATGGCGGCGCATCCTACGACTACTTAGCAGATGCTACAAAGTAAACTCAAGCAATCTCAATCCGAAAATCACTGCATCGGTTTGATTGCTGGCTAGATGCCATCGCCAATATTTCCGGCTGAAAAAACTTAGGAGGCGACTAAAACAGGACTCTCTGAAATCCGGCAAACATTGGACACAGTTGGCTGCTGGGAAACGACTCGCAGTTCGTGAGGATAGCGGGGACGGGGGTCATTTTCTAACCAGATGGGCGGTACCATCATTACTTCATAGTAAGCGATCGTATCGAAAACACCTGGCTGGGACTTCAACTCCACTGTCAAGCCCGCTCGGTACTCAAATGCTTCTTCCCAGTCTAGGTTTTCATTGATACCCATAGCGATCGCGCCTCTTAATCTTGTTTCTTTTCTCCATTGTAGAGCACTACATAAAGCATTCGGTACTTTCTGTTGCTTATGATACAATTTTTAACCTTATATGTTCGTTCCCTGACAATTCAAGAGAGAAGAGCAATTGTCAATAAGTAAATAGGATGATTTTGCTGACGGGTGACAAGTAAGCCCAAAAGCGAGCCCTGACAAGCGTTTGAGTTGAGATGTCTCAAAAAGAATAAGGGCGATCGAACCGCGCAGACGTTTATGAGACAAAGGAAGAGAACCGAAGAGAATTTTAAGGACGGAAGTACAAACCAACTTTTGCCAGCTTGGCTAATATTTTATAAATAAAGAAACTCGGTTTTTTTAATAAACCGGGTTTCGGGATGAGTGAAAACTAAACTAATTTCACTTGTTTTTCTTCTTTGTCGCTGTCGCCGTATTTTTAGCAAGCGAGATCCTTCTTCATTTCTTTTTGGCAGATGTCTAATACTAAAAGTAAAATATGGCATAATATGAATATTAGTTTCATAGCTTTGCACCTATGACCGCCCAAATCACCCTAAATTTGCCAGATGAAGTCTATCACCAAGCAGAATTGCTAGCGCAGCAACGCCACCGCACCGTGAGTGAGATTCTAGTAGAAACTCTGGAAAATTTTCTCTTACCAACCGCTAAACCAGTATCAGCACTGTCTGATTCAGAAGTAATCACTCTGACTCAACTCCGGCTGCAACCAGTCCAAGAACAACGATTGAGTGAATTGCTAGACCGCCAACAATCCGGTACGATCGCATCTGTAGAACGCGATGAATTGCAGGCATTAATCCACATATATGAAACTCGACTATTGCGACAAGCTCAAGCCTTAAATGAAGCTGTGCGGCGCGGCTTGCTCGAACCATTGAAAGGATAATCAAAATGGCAATTTCTGAACAAGTTAGAGCCAGAGTTCGCGCACAAGCTCAAAATCGGTGCGGTTATTGTCGCAGTTTACAAATGTATGTCCTGGGAATATTGGAAATTGACCATATTATTCCTAAAGCGATTGGCGGTACTGACGAGGAAGAAAATCTCTGGCTGGCTTGTAGTCTATGCAATAATTACAAAGGAACCCAAACTGACGCATTAGATCCGGTCACGCAAAAGCACGTTAAGTTGTTTAATCCGCGCACTCAACAATGGTCACAAAATTTTGCTTGGAGTGAAGACGCTACAGAAATTATTGGACTTACCGATTGCGGCCGCGCCACAGTAACAGCACTACAACTAAACAATCCTATTGCTGTTACTGTCAGGCGTCAGTGGGTTAGTGCTGGATGGCATCCGCCCACAGACATTTCTCCTTAAAAGGTTTGAGGGTCACAAATGGTCGATCGCACATATCGCTTTTGTTGCGATCCAGGAGATTTGAGACCAGCGCGAGGTGAGGGATATGGGGTTTGGGCGATCGATCGCCCAAACGCGCATCAAGTCGTTTCATCCGCGCACTTAACGGAAAGAAACTCCCGAATGATTGGTACTAGTAGTTTTTCAAACTGAATAAAATCTTCTTTTTCTGTTCGTTGACATACCCATTCACAGAAGATTTTCTTGTTCAACGTCTTCGTGATACTTTCCCCACCATCTCCTGTGTCTTTAGTGTTTACGTTGTAAAAATCGTCTTTAAACAATTCAACTGGCAAAAGATTTTCAATACCTTTTTTGGCTTTGGTATTTGTGGTATTCTGAGGTATGCAACGAATTGAGAGAGAGCCAACATTGTCAGGCTGTTTATTTGTATCACAGTCGTAAAGCAATAATACTCGTCGGGGAAAGCGGTTTTGATTATTCTTTAGAAATTTTCCTGCCGTGTCCAAGTGGGTGCACCCGCTACCTTCTGCACCGTTTTTTCCTGGCTTGCCAACCTGATCGATTTCTAATTGCTCTAGAATATCTGTATGCCCTAACAATTCCAAGGCTTTTTTGATGTAAGCAACATCTGTCTGTCCCTCGGTTAATACTAAAGGTTTAGATGTTGCTAACACTTGTTTTTCAACTGCATCCTCGAAGATTTGCGTCTGACGATAGAACTCAAATGATTTCTGAAACTCCTCAAATCTTTCGGTACTAATTTTATGACCTGTGGGCATTTCTAAAATCTGAATACCGTCAGCACCAAACTCACGCTCCATACCAAGCAGAAAAAGTGGTGCGTGTGAGGTAATGATAAATTGTACTTTTGGAAATAGCTTAACTAGCTTAGGAAGAACTTGGTACTGCAAATCTGTATGTAAATGAGCATCGATTTCATCAATTAAGACAATTCCATTAATTTCAGTTAGGTTAATACTTTTGCTAGCGTCTGTCCGATCTGCATAGCGGATGATTGTAGCAAAAAGATTAAACAGTAAAGCCTGTCCTGCTGAAAGGTGCCTAAATGACGGAACTATAACCCCATTTCCAAACTTGATGCTAAGTCGTCCATCTACCGCATTCCGATAATTCAGAATCATTTCAACATTTTCGTCTTCAAGAACTGAACGAAGCAACAACTCAACATTTTCTCGTCCAGCCCTGAGTGAACGCTTCTCTTCCATATTGGATGGGAGGTCATATTGTGGTTGGGAAATAGCGTCCGAAGTATGTGATGACAAACGTACATCTACGAGCGAGTCAAATAAAATATCCATCAACCACTGCTGATTGTCTTCGGCAGCCCGTTCAACAATCAGCGGTTTTCCAAGTATTCTTGATATCCGTTGATTATTGCCAAACAGAGGTTTATCCTCTACTGCACTAACATTCAACCAATGGGGACGCTCATTGCGAGAGGATGGAAAAAAACAGACTGTTCCTGTTCGGAAAAAAGTTTCAATCTGCTTCTCATCTCCTGTAACGAACTTACAAGGTACTTCATTTTCTTGCAATAGCTCAAATCGACCTCTTAGGTTCATAGCGTAGCTCGGTAGATCGATATCACCAACTTTCTCTAGATAACAAAACTTACTGTCTGCATCTGAGAATTCTAGGAAACCCAGGCTGCTGCCAGATAAAGAGCGGGTATCTCCACTACTCATTAATTTTAAAAACGGACTAGACCCCATCTGCTGTCCTATCGCTATATCACTAAACTTCTTCTTCGCTAATTCTGCTAGCGCATCAAGAACATAGGCTAAAAAAATGGTCTTTCCTGTTCCATTCTTACCTACCATAATCACCGGTTTTGGATTTCCCAAAGAATCTAAATCCAACTCAACATCGAACTTAGGAATCGGTCCAACATTTTCAATGAAACATTTGCGGAGATACATCTTAAATATTTAAGCTTTAAGGAATTTGGGACACATTAATATTATATCTGTCTTTGCATAAACTTGTACTTGTATTTAAGCAATTATTCTGATAGCTTGTAACTGTATGAGATGTAAATTCGATCGCTCTACTACATTAAAACCCAATTTGAAGGACTGAAGTCTTTACTACAAACCTACGTTGGTCAAATATTTTAACAACAAAGAAACCCGATCGCACTTGGGGCGATGCCCCCGTGCCTACCGGGTTTATGGGATGACAGAAAACTCAACTAATTTTACTTAGTTGTTTTCTTGGCTGTTGTCGCAGTCGCCGTCTTTTTAGCAGTGGTTTTCTTCGCCGCAGTCTCCGTCTTTTTAGCAGTGGTTTTCTTCGCCGCAGTTTCTGACTTCGCCGCAGTGGTTTTCTTCGCAGTAGTTGTTTTCTTCGCCGCAGTTTCCGATTTCGCCGCCGCAGTCTTGGTTGACTTCTTCGACTTGCTACTAGATTTTCCGCCGCCCGCTGCTTCCTTCGCTGCTAACAAATCCAGTGCTTTTTGTAAGGTGAAATTCTCCACAGATTCATCCTTAGCCAAAGAAGCATTGATATCGCCGTGTTTGACGTAGGGCCCATAACGGCCGTCGTAAACATTGATAAGTTCTCCCGATTCTGGATGCGCGCCCAATTCCTTCAAAGGTTTAGCTGTTTTGCTGCTGCCGCGGGCGGCTTTCGGCTGCGATAATAACTCTAAAGCCCGATCGAGCTCGATCGTCAAAACATCATCCGGCGGCTTGATCGATCGATAATCTTTCCCCACCTTACCCTGGTCATGCACCACATAAGGCCCGTACATCCCCAAATTAGCTTGCACCTTCGCCCCCGTCTCCGGGTGAGTGCCCAACAACCGAGGTAAAGTCAACAAACTCACCGCCATATCCAGCGTCACGCTATCCTTATCCGTCCCCTTCGGTAAAGAAGCCCGCTTCGGTTTCTTGTTCGTTTCCGAAACTTCCCCTAACTGAACGTATGGCCCATAACTGCCAATCAGCACATAAATCGGTTCCCCGGTTTCCGGGTGGAGTCCCAATTTTTCCGGGCCTTCCGTTTTTTGCTTTAACAGAAACTCCACTTGTTCCGGATCTAAATCTGCCGGGGTCAAATCTTGGGGAATCGATGCTTTTACGACGCCTTCTTCGCTTTCCGATTCCAGATATGCGCCGAATTTGCCGATGCAAACTTTGGCGGTGAGATTCTCCAACACCACAGTTCGGGCAACTTTCGCATCAATCTGGCTTTCCTGTTCTTTGACTTGGGTTGCGAGTCCGGTTTCCCCTGTATAAAACTTTTGCAAATACGGCAGCCATTTCGCCTCGCCGGTGGCAATTTCATCGAGGGTTTGTTCCATTCGGGAAGTAAAACCGGTGTCTACTAAATCAGGAAAATGTGTTTCCAATAAAGTGGTGACGGCGAAAGCGGTGAATGTCGGAATTAGGGCATTAGCTATTAATTTGGCATATCCCCGATCGACAATTGTACCGATAATACTCGCATAGGTACTCGGACGGCCCACACCTTCGCTTTCCAGCATTTTCACCAGAGAAGCTTCCGTGTAGCGGGCGGGAGGTTGAGTTTCGTGGCCAACTGCCTCTAAATCCTTACAATTAGGTTTATCCCCCACCTTCAGCGCCGGCAAAATCACCTCTTGGTCTTCCAACGCCGCATTCGGATCGTCGGAACCTTCCACGTAGGCCCGCAAAAAGCCTGGAAAATCAATGCGTTTGCCGCTGGAACGGAAACCGGCATCTTCTACCTGAGTTAATACAGTGACGTGAGTTTGGCGGGAATCGGCCATTTGAGAAGCGACTGTCCGCTTCCAAATCAAATCATAGAGGCGGAAATCAATCCCATCCAATCCCGTTTGCTGCGGAGTCCGAAAAGTGCTGCCTGCTGGACGGATAGCTTCGTGGGCTTCCTGGGCGCCTTTGCTTTTCGTCGTGTATTTGCGCGGTTGGGGGCTGAGGTATTCGCTGCCGTAAAGTTCTTGCACGCAACTGCGCGCCGCTGTGATCGCCTGTTCGGACAAATGCACCGAATCCGTCCGCATATAGGTGATAAAACCGCGTTCGTACAGACTTTGGGCAATCCGCATAGTTTCCCGCGCACCCAGCCTCAGTTTGCGGTTAGCTTCCTGCTGCAAAGTCGAGGTCGTAAACGGCGGCGAGGGTTTCCGGGTGACTGGCCGTTCTTCAATATTCCCGACAGTCCAAGGTTTGTTTTGAATGCGTGAGAGTAAAGCCCGCGCCTGTTCTTCGTTCAGCAAAAGTACACGCCGGCCTGCGATAATTTGCCCGGTATTTTCATCAAAATCGCTGCCATTTGCAACTTTTACATTGCCGACAGTCACGAGTTTGGCATCAAAAGAAATCTTGCCCTTTTCCAAAAGGGCTTTTAAATCCCAGTAACTACCTTGGCGGAAAGCGCGGCGTTCCCGTTCTCGGCGCACCAAAAGCCTGACTGCGACTGACTGCACTCTACCGGCCGACAAACCCCAAGCAATTTTTTTCCACAGTAGCGGAGAGAGTGTGTAACCGACGAGTCTGTCTAGAATTCGGCGAGTTTCTTGGGCTTGTACAACTCGATTGTCGATATCGCGGCAGTGAGTCAAAGCATCGCGGATAGCTTCGCGGGTGATTTCGTGAAACACCATCCGCTTGATGGGCACTTTGGGTTTGAGGATTTGCAGCAAATGCCAGGAAATGCTTTCGCCTTCCCGGTCTTCGTCAGTGGCTAGAATCAGTTCTGTGGCGTCTTTGAGGGCGTCTTTGAGTTCTTTAACAATTTTCTTTTTATCTTTCGGGATGACGTAGAGGGGTTCAAAGTCTGCCTCCACGTTTACGCCGAGTTGCGCCCATTTTTCTCCTTTAACCGCTTCTGGTATTTCTTCGGCGGAGGATGGTAGGTCGCGGACATGGCCCATCGATGCCTCTACACGGTAGGTGGAGGGCAGGAAGTTGCGGATGGTACGGGCTTTTGTGGGAGATTCGACGATGACTAAGGTTGACATGGCATCTTTTAAATATGGATGGCAGCGCAGCTAGAGGGTCTAAATTACAGAGTGTAGGTCAGATGTCAAGGCTTCTTTCAACTTTGGGCGATTATTTTCAAACTACCTTAATTTTTAACTTACTGCCGATCGGGTGGCAGGTAACAATGTGATGGGATTTTACTGCTTTGGGGGCAGAGGCTGCGAATCGCGTCTCTACAAGATGCACGGGATGATGACCTGACTTTAGCAGAATTGTCGCTAACTGGATGTTGAGACTGCTGGATGCGGGCGGATGGTTCCTCAATCTAGTTGTAACTTGAAGGTTGGAGAAGGTTGGGGCGATCGATTTTAGATTTTAGATTTGAGATTTTAGATTGGGAAAAATTTACTGAGTATAGGTTTTGGGCTTTGGTACAGTACGCTGTGCAGCATCAGCGTGGCGATCGCAAAAAAAGCAATCACAGAGGATTAAAATTAATTGAGCGATCGCTCAATTCTATCAACAATGCTATGAGATTTGAATTCGACCATCTTTTCATCCTTACTGATATTGGTGCTTCGGAAGCTAATCGTTTATCCTCATTCGGTTTAGTTGAGGGTGGATCTCGCATTCATCGCGGACAAGGTACAGCCAATCGCTGTTTCTTTTTCCATAACGCAATGTTGGAATTGTTATGGATTCACGATCCAGAAGAGGCGAAGTCGGAGCGAATTCATTTGACTCGTCTTTGGGAGCGATCGACAAATCGGAATAATGCTGCGTGTCCATTTGGCATCTGTTTGCGTCCAGCCAAAGGTTCTGAGGACACAGTTGCATTTTCTAGTTGGGCATATCGTCCACCTTATTTATCTGAAACGATGAGTATCGCAGTAGGAACAAATAGTGATGTTTTGACTGAGCCCATGCTTTTCCAAATTTCCTTTAGTCAACGTCCAGATCAATACTCTGCTGATAAGTCACAGCCTTTGGATCATAGTGTTGGTTTCCGGGAAATTACTCGTGTAGAATTAGTCAGTCCTGCTGCCAATAATCCGTCACCTGAACTTCAAGCAGTCCTTGAAACAAATCAGCTAAAGTTACGGATAGGAACCGAGTATTTTGTGGAGCTTGGTTTTGATGGAGAAGTGCAGGGACAACAGGTAGATTTTCGGCCAGGATTGCCGCTTATTATCAGTTGGTAATCTCAAGCCGTAAAACAATTAATAATATGGCTTCAGTATCGAACGAGCTGCGATCGATCGTACAGAATGCGGACTGACAAGTTCAGGAACATTAGAGGCCATTGAGAATTTACCAAGTTTGCTGAGTAAACTAGTACAGCTCGGCGTAAATACACAGACTATTAGGCCGCCAAGACTTTACCCTTATATGTCCACTTAAAAGGCTTT